>JAQBEG010000556.1:0-14350 GCA_032123985.1 Deltaproteobacteria bacterium | reverse complement strand
AACTCCGTTAGCAAGACTGTGAACCAATTTTCAGTTGAACCCTCTATTCTGCCGATACTAAATCAGTCGGGGAGACCACTTGAATTAATTCGGGGTGAATTAACCTCGAATTTCTCTTGAATGGTTCCACCAGCCGGCTTCGGCGATCATGCGTTGGAAGTTGGCGAACGATGAGGGGAGGCGTGAGTTGAGCCGTTTCGTGATCCATGGCGGGCGACCGGTCGAGGGTGAGATTCGAGCGAGCGGGAGCAAGAATGCGGTATTGCCGATGATCGCGGCCGCATTGCTCTGCGACGAAGAGGTCGTACTCGAGAACGTGCCGTCGATTCGCGACGTCGACGTGATGCTCGAAATAGCTGGACAGCTCGGCGCCGAAGTTTCGCGACTCGGAGATCGAATCGTGATCCGAGCTCTGAATCTCGAAGATCAAACGCTTTCCGCTGAACTCTGTGAGCGCGTACGGACGTCGGTGCTTTTCGTCGCGCCGCTGCTACATCGGCTTGGTCGAGCAAAGCTCAATCCTCCAGGAGGAGATGGAATCGGGCGCCGACGCCTCGATCCGCATTTCTACGGACTGCGCCAACTCGGTGCCATCGTTGATGACGTCGAGTTCGAGTTCAAGGCCACCGACGGCCTCGAGGGCGCGACCATTTTCTTCGACGAAGCGAGTGTGACGGCGACCGAGCATATTCTCATGGCCGCATCGCTCGCGAAGGGCACGACGACGATTCGCAACGCTGCGAGTGAGCCGCATGTGATGGACCTGGCGCAGATGCTCATTTCCATGGGCGCGCAGATCGGCGGTCTCTATACCAACACGCTGACGATCACTGGCGTCGATCGACTGACTGGAACGACCCATCGCGTCGTATCGGACCACATCGAGGTCGGTTCATATCTGGCGTTGGCCGCGGCGACGGGCGGCGGCATCACGATTCACGACACGGTCCGTGGTCATTATTGGATGATGAATCGTGTGTTCGAACGATTCGGAATCGAACTCGACATCAAGAGTGATCGGATCGTCATGCCCTTCGGACAGACGCCTCGCATCCAGCCCGACGCGGGTGGCGCGGTTCCACAAGTCGACGATGGTCCGTGGCCGCAATTTCCGACCGACATGATGAGTCCCTTTCTGGTCCTTGCGACGCAGAGCGAGGGTACGATTCTGTTCTTCGAGAAGATGTTCGAGGGGCGGATGTATTTCGTCGATCCGCTCGTGCAGATGGGTGCCAACGCGATCATCTGTGATCCCCATCGCGTGATCATCACGGGCCGGTCGCAACTTCGAGGACAGACCGTTCGCAGCCCCGATATCCGCGCGGGAATGGCGATGATCATCGCGGCATGTTGCGCCACGCGTCGACCTTGCATCGTCCAGAATGCTGAGATCGTCGATCGCGGCTATGACCGAGTCGAGGAGAAGCTACGAGCACTCGGCGCCGACATCGTTCGTGAGGCGGATTGAACGAATCGCGGCTGATCCAGTCCGCGGAGAGCAGCGCCTCCTCGCCCCAGACAAAAGACGGTGCGCTCGACACGTCAGTCTGTAATTCAAACTCGGCGATCGTCTTGTTCGCTAGAAATTCGAATTGAACGATTTCGACAAGTTTCTTCGTTTCGACCTATCGGAAATTTGTCGGACCGCTCGGCGCGAGGACCATCGCGCTCTCGACGATTTGAGTCATGCACGCTGTGGCGGCGATAATTCTGTCCCTGGCGCCTTCACGGTGATCGAACGGGCTTGCTTCGAGCGCAGCCAGCAAGCTGGCGAGAGATTTTTCGATCGAGTTCTCCGGTTGAAACTCGCGAAGGCGCTCGATCGTCGACCCGAGGGCGGTTTTGCCGTTTTGGTCGAGGTGTTCCCTCTGGACGCTCTGCTTTTCCTCTTTCCGTATTCGACGGTCGGTCTGGTCACGAAGGATTCCGACCATTCGTAGCTCCCCTTCTGGTGTTCGATAAGAACGAAGAGAGAGTTCCACTTCGATTCCAGCGCCGGACTCGGCGAGTAGCTTGAGAGGTTCCCGAGTGATTGCGTGCTCGGGCGTTTGCAGAGCGAATCCATCGAATTTCTTCTTCGCGCGATCGCGATCAGCAGTCGGAACCCAGAGACTAAAGTGGCTGCCAGTGACCTGTTCGGGCGAATAGCCCATCAGGTCTTCGACCGACGCGCTCACGTATTCGATGAGTCCCCGCGCGTCGATCTCGCAGAGCACGTCGACGGCCGTCTCGGTGATTGTCTGATACCGCCGTTCGCTCGCGGCGAGCGAAGCGTTCGTCGTCTGTAGCGAGGCGTATTTCGCATGGAGTTCTAGCTGCTGGGCTTCGAGGAACTGGAGAACGGAACTCGCAGAAAACAGGGTCCGAAATACACGCGTGACGCGCGACAAGATAGTACGCGAGGGTGGCACCATGATTTGATAGTTGGCTTCGGAATCGCGCACGTCGGCGATGACCACCGCATCGCGCATGCCGAGGATGCGGGGGAGTGCACGGGCGGCACCCGTGGCAAGATGGAAGAGTTGCGGGCATGGTCGAAGGCCGTCTCGGATGCGCACGCGAATTTCGAGTTGGTAGGGCTGGACCTTTTCGATGTGTGTTTCGACACCTGGAGTGGCTCTTCGCAGGGCCCATCGGCTCGCCGCACGATAGAGCGAGTAGGGTGAGGCGGAAAAACCGGCAAAGCTCCGCAATGCCTTGGCCGGCTCGAGCTCACCGATACGCTCACCACAGGTTTCGAGTCCGGAGGGTCCGCCCACGTGATGTTCGAGTCGCTTCATGAATGCGGCAAAGTCCGCCCATTCGACTGGTTGGGTGGTCACGCGGCCGTTTTCATCGATCGGAATCGGGAGGTCGCCCAACATCTGGGTCGCGGGGATGTTGTGCCGCTCGAGAGAACCAAATATGTCGGATAGGAAACGACCGGAGACGAGTCCGAAATCTTCGTTTGTCGGTTTGATTTCCTGAATCAGGTCGGGTCGCACTGCCCCCACCTCCCGAAACTCTGTTTGGCAAAGAATATGGCCAAATCCGATCCAAAATGGTGTGCGATGCTTGCCCAAAATCGGGGAACTCTGTGATTCGGATGCTGACCCGCGGGGAGTAGAATGAACTTTCAGACCAAACTGTGACAAATCGCACTGACAGCTCGCGCTATCCTCATGCGGTTCGAGATCACCCCCCAGCCGTGAGCCTCGTCGCACCTTCTTAGAGGGAGTGGTGTGGAGCGGATGGTAGTGGAGGCGGCGTGACGCCGACCCACGAAAGCCTATTTGACTCAATCGACATGATTGTGATTCGGTGCGCGCGCAGAATGCTCGTCCGGTTCGCAGTGCTTTGTCTTGCGGGCATGTTGTTATCGGGCCTAGCAGTTGAAGTGGCATTCGCGACACCATCGAATGGGTTGCCGACTGATGCGTTGCTTGGACCCTGGCGTTGGCTGGTGTCGGATCTCGATAGAATTCGACCAACACCTCGGCTCGCGGTCGGTCCCTGGCGCGAAGTTGCCGTGACGCGCGATCCAGACCGCCGTCAATTGGCGCTGATTCAACTCGAACGAGACATCGAAGTCGATCAGTCCGAGGCCACTCGCTTCGTTGCCAAGGCCGCGATCCTGCGCCGTGCCGCTCTGGAATCGGCACGTTTGCTCGAGGCGGCGGGCGAGTCGGTCGCCGCTGCCGAAGCCTATGCCGGCGTTGTCGCGTCCGGCGATGTCGCGTTGATCGAGATTTGGCACGGACTGGCGGCCAATCTCGCGCGGGCAGGAGATGCGGCCGGTGCGGAGCGTGCCTTTCTTCGAGGCCTCGATGCGTCCGGACGCGCATCGGACCAGATTCGCTTTCGATATGACATGGCTGGTTTCTACGCGATGGAAGGCAGGCTGCTCGAAGCGCTTGCGGTCATCGATGCTCTGACGCCCCACGATCCGGATTCGGAAACGTTGAGTTCGGCACGGTTGGGACTGCGGTCGTCGGTCGAAATCAGTGGTTTTACGCAGAAACGGGGTTCGCAACTCGAATGGGCGATTCCGGAGCCGGGCGCGGACTGGGACATCTTCGATCCGTGGATCGCGGACACGGCCCGGCGACTGCCGGAGCCCGTGCAAGGCCGGATTTTTCCCTTGGCGCAGCGTCTGTTGAATGACGATGGATTTCGAACGAGTACGCTCACGATCGCCGGGGCACTCCTGCTGTTGGCGATCTTCACGCTACTCCGCCAGCGCGGCGACGTGGCCGTCTCGATCGAGTATCCGGATGAGCTGCGCGGCATTTTCCGTGTTTATCTGCGCGGAGGCCGCCGCCCCATGCCCAATGCTTCCACGGAGGAGCAAATCCGCGCGGGCGGCGCCTCGATGCGCAGGGAACATCAAATGGTCTCACGGGAGACACGTTTCCAGCGTCTGTTCACGGGCCGCTATCAAATCACGATCGATGGACTGCTCATCGATCCCGTGACCGACGAGGTTCTCGGACAGATCCATGAGGAGAAGGTCGTTCGAATTAGACATCGACGTACGGTGCGCCTCGAATTCGATGTTCACCCCACCACATGTCCGGTCGACCTGAAAGTCGTCTGGGGTGATCGCCCAGCTGACCAAGCCCAGATCACAGTGCCGGGGTTCATCGACAAACCGAGAGCCGCCACGAAGGGGAAGATTCGAATCATGTTGCCGAAGGGGAGTTATCGACTTCTCGTCGGCTGTGGCGATCGGGTCTTTGACCAGCCTCTCGAGGTCTCGAGCTTTCGGCCATCGCAGGTGTTGCTCGATGTGCTCGCCCTGGAGCCCGCCTTCAAGGGTTGCCCGCCCGCGGTCGTGCCGTATTTGACTGGTGATCTGCCCGCTGTTGCGCGGGCACTCGAGCGCGACGGGCAGGCGCCTCTCGGTTTTCGTCTGTTGGCAGCGATGTATCAGGCTGACGGTGAGGCGGGTCGTGCAGCCGACTTCTTCGAATCAGCCGGGGACGCACATTCGGCGGCGCGATTGCGATTGAAACTGGGTGAGGCCGGTCGGGCTGCCGCACTATTCGAGGAGGCTGCCGAATGGCTCGAGGCCGCGGAGGCACATCGTATCGATGGGCAGATCCTGCAAGCGGGCGATTGTTACGAGCGCGCGCTGGACTATGAACGCGCGATCGACTGTTACCGCGAGGTTGGAGCCATCGATCGTTGGCTGACCGCCCTCGAGCGTTGTGGGCATGTCTTTCCGGCCGCCAAGCTCGCGATCGAACACAATCAGCGTCCGCGCGCGATTCGTCTTCTTCAGCGGGTTGAAGCGACCGACCCCGATTTTCGTGAGGCCTGCGCCCTGCTAGCCGAAGCGTTTGAGACCGAGGGACACTACGACCTTGCCGCTGGCAAGCTCGACGAACATATCTCGACCTTCCGCCCGGACGTCGCGACGGCCGACACTTACGCGCATCAATCCGAGTTGTGGGAGCAGGCAGGACATCTCGAGCGCTCACTCGAAGTGCTCGAAGACCTTCGGCGACGGGAGCCGACCTTCCCGAATATTGCGGCCCGAATCGAAGCCCTGCGCAAACAGCGCAGCGCATCCGGACACTTGTTCGGTACGCCCACGCGCTCGAAAAGCGGTTCCACCACCGCCTTCGTCGGTGAAGTTCGCTACGAGCTTCTCGAGGAGATCGGACGCGGCGGAATGGGAGTCGTGTATCGAGCTCGCGACTCGCGACTCGATCGGATCGTCGCGCTGAAGCGTTTGCCGGAAGGCTTACGTCGGCACCATCCCCGCGCGCTTCAGTTCTTCCTGCGCGAAGCGCAGTCCGCTGCACGGCTCAATCATCCGAATATCGTGACGGTTTATGACGCCGACCAACAAGACGATCAGTTTTTCATCACGATGGAACTCTTAGAGGGGCAGCCCCTGCAGACCGTTCTGCGGGAGCGCGGACAGCTTTCGCCGTCGAACGTGTTGGGGATTGCGCGCCAGACCTGCCGTGGACTCGATTACGCACACTCCCAGGGCGTCATCCACCGAGATATCAAAACTGCCAACCTCTTCGTGACATCTGAACGGATAGTCAAGATCATGGACTTCGGACTTGCCAAGGTCCTCGAAGAGGTTCGCGGCGCAACGACTCTCGTTTCGGGCACGCCGTATTACATGTCTCCGGAGCAAGTTCTCGGCGACCATGTCGACCATCGTTCGGATCTCTACTCGCTCGGCGTTACGTTGTTCGAACTCGCGACGGGCGGCGTTCCCTTCGATTCGGGTGAGGTCGGCTATCACCATCGCCATTCGCCCGTCCCCAATCCCCAGGAACTTCGACCCGAGCTTCCGGAAGATCTATCCCAACTGATCCTCAAGCTTCTCGAAAAGGATCCTGATGCACGGATTCAGACCGCGTCCGGCGTCCTGGAGGCTCTATTTCGGATCGACCCTGATGCCTGATTCGGGTTCTCGATCTGACGCCGACTCAGTATTTTTGCATGTGCGGCACATCACTTCATCCGTACGGAGCTTTGGCCACTCTGCGCGCCGATGAACGCACCGGCCAAAGACGCAGAACTCGATGAGCTCGTCGCACGCTTCGGCCACCGCGTACGGTTCTTCGCGCGCCGGGTCGAGTTGCGCTTCGGACTCGGTACGCAATGGCGGGACGACCTCATCTCATCGGGCTATTGGGGACTGCTGAAGGCGCTGCGAAATCGACGAGCCGATGCCCATGAACACGAGCTTTCAGCCTACGTCTCGAAGCGCGTCGAGGGCGCAGTGCTCGATGAGGCGCGACGAGTGCTCAATCGCCTGTCGAGTCAGACCGACTGCGATCCCGACGAGATAGACGCGGGACTTCCCGCCGGATCGTCGAACCTCGACTGGCAACTCGATCGCGCGCAGCTGGGTCCGGAGGAATTGGCGGATCAGGAGGGGCGCTGGCGATCGATCGAACGAGCGATCGATCATCTCGGCAGCAATCATCGCAATCTTCTGATGGCCTACGCTTCCGGTCGTTCGCTCGCGGAGATTGCGCGTAGAGATGGATCGAGTGCTGCTCGCCTTCAGATCCAGATGTCCAAAATTTCGCGTTCAGTTCGCGCTCGCTCCCCAGAGCTTCGACGACTCCTGCGCCACGAACTCTAGTAGAACCCCCATCATCGATCGCCGTGATCCGCAGCTTCCTTTGGTGGCGAGTGGGAAATGCTTCGAACTCGTTCGAAGTGCTATTGAATAATGCCCCGCGGGATCGATGTCAGAATCGATCCAAATGGGGTCGAATGGTGTCCATAGGGACCGTAGTATCCCGGCTCCGAGTGAACCGGATGGAATTTGAACCGCGGACCGGAGGTCCGCTAGGAGACTGGACCCATGGCAGAAAATTCGAGCGGCCGCTCGACCCTCATCGCCGCTCTAGTGATCAGCCTATCGATCATCGGTGGCAGCTTCTTCGTTGCGAATTCTCTGGATCGCGCCACGGCGCAAATCGAACTCGCCACCGAAAAGCTCGCGGATCTGCCCATCGCGGCAGCCCAGGGCGCGAACGCACCTTCGAACCGGCCTCAACGTCCTGATCCTGGCAAGGAATACAAGGTCGAGATCGGAGATGCGCCGACTCGTGGGAGCGAGAAAGCCAGTGTGACCATCGTCGAGTGGTCCGATTTCCAATGTCCCTTCTGCAATCGCGTCTCTCCGACCCTCGCGCAAATCAAGGAAGAGTACGGCGACCAGGTGCGCTTTGCGTTCAAGCACATGCCGCTCTCGATTCATCCGCAAGCGGCGGGAGCGCATGCCGCTTCGGAGGCGGCGCATCGGCAGGGCAAGTTCTGGGAGATGCACGATCTGATCTTCAAGAACCAGCGTGATCTGCAGGTCTCGACACTCGAGCGATATGCAACCGAGATCGGACTCGACATGGAACAATATCGGCGTGACGTCGTCGCTGAAGACGTGGCCGAGCGCATCAATGAGGATATGCGGCAGGCACAGAAGCTTGGGGTGACCGGAACGCCATCGTTCTTCATCAATGGCAAGTATCTGTCGGGCGCACAGCCCTTCGCCAATTTTAAACGCTACATCGACGAAGCGATCGAGAAGAGTTCTTAGGGAATGTTAATCGAGTGATCCGCGGGATCGCCTTCGATCTATTCGACACGCTCGTGGATCAGAACCATGAGCGACTCGCACCGATCGAGATCGAAGGTGGACGACGACTCGCTGCGACGACCCCGGTTCTCCACGCGCTTCTCAGCGAGAAAATCGGTCATTCCCTTTCCATTCTCGAATTTGCGGACGCTCTTCGAGCCGTGGATCAGGAACTGCGCGTCGATACGATCGATTGTGGCATCGAACTCTCGACGCTCGATCGGTTTACCGCGCTTGCGGCCCATCTGGGGTGTGGGGACGTGCTAACGGTGGCGAAGGCGCTGACCGACGCGCATATGGGCATTCTACGCGATGCCGTGACGGTACCGGCCCACCATGAGTCGATCTTGACCGCTCTCGCCGTCGATTACTCGCTTGCGCTCTGTTCGAATTTCTCGCATGCCGAGACGGCCCGCGCGATTCTGCGCGCAGCTCGCTTCGACGAACTGATGACCTCCGTTGTCATCTCGGATGATGTCGGCATTCGAAAGCCGCGCGGTGAGATTTTCGAGGCGGTCGTGACATCCTTTGGTTTTGCCCCAAACGAAATTCTGCATGTTGGCGACAAACTGCGTGCTGACGTTGCCGGGGCTGCCGCGGTCGGGATGCGTACGGTTTGGCTAACACGTCGAGTCAAGGACCCAGAACGTGAACTTGCAGATTTTGATGGCCCGCGACCAGATTTCGCGCTCGAGGATCTGAGAGACCTACCCGTGCTCGTGGCTCGGTTGAACGTCTCGTGATGGGTGCCGCCTGCGGGCTTCGCTCGTTAGTGAATCGAGCCTGGTTGGATCAGCTGAAAGAGTCCGACCTCAGCTTCGAACTGTGTTCCGTCGGCACGCTGCATGTCGAAGCTCCCGGCCATCGATCCGAAGGGTGTAGGCAGCGGACAGCCCGAAGTGTATTCAAAGGCCTGGCCCGGCTCGAGGATGGGCTGTTCACCGACGACGCCCGGTCCGTGAACCTCCTCGGTATGGCCCGTGCCGTCGATGATCGTCCAATGTCGATTCAGCAGCTGGACAGTCGTGTCTCCGACATTCACAATTCGAATCGTGTACAGGAAGAACCAGCGACTGCCGGGGGCATTACTGTGTTCCGGCGAATAGCGTGCGCGGACCTGAACGCGGACGCCCGCAGTTTCGGCTTCGGAGGAAGTTTCAAAGAGATCGGCTTCGGACACGTGTGGAATTCTAGCAGCAGTGAGCGGCTGGACTGCTGGGCGCGTAGCCGATGAACTGTCTCTTGATCGAACCGGACGAAGTAGCCCCGGATAGTGGTCGAATCAGCATACGGGGGCGCCGTCGCCAACATGCTGACGAGATCCTTCACGCGACGATCGGAGACACGCTGCGGGTGGGTGTCATCGGTGGTCGACTCGGCACTGCTCGCATCGTCGGTCTGGATGAAGACACACTCGATCTCGAGGTCGAATTCGATCATGACCCAGCTCCGAAGCGTGCCTTTACGCTCGTGCTCGCTCTGCCACGCCCGCCAGTCTTTCGTCGCCTGGTCGCAACGATCGCGAGTCTTGGGGTAGAGCGACTGCTCGTCGTCGGTACGGCACGAACGGAGAAGAGCTTCTGGCAGAGCCACGTCACCCGGCCGGAAGAAATTCGTGAGCGACTGCTGCTCGGACTCGAGCAGGCCGGCGACACGATTCTGCCGACGGTTGAATTCCATCGTGATTTCGAATCGTTCATACACGAAGCTCTGCCGCCACGTCTCGCCGGTCGTCGAGGACTGCTGGCCCATCCAGGCTCGGCCGTTCCCTGTCCGCATGCGGTGAGAGAACCGGTGATGGTTTTTGTTGGACCCGAAGGGGGGCTCATCGACCAAGAGGTGGAAAGCCTCATCGAGATCGGCTTCGAGGCCGTCGATCTCGGTCCGCGAGTTCTGCGAGTCGAACCGGTCATTCCGCTTCTGGTCGGTCGGCTCTTCGACTGAAGCTGGGTTAGCGGTCGCCGATCGCTAGCGAGGTTGTCGATGGAGACTCGTCGCTCTGTGGAATGACGCGCTCGATATGCGGTCCAGGATGCGCGGCGTCAATGGAATGGACGGGCGAGATTCCCAACGCGATGATCCCGAAATGGACGATCATCAAGACCGCGTACACCACGAGCGAGGCATAGAGTCCGATTCGTGCAAATCGAAAGTTCTTGTGAACGAGCAGGATGACGAGCCAGATGCCGACCATGATGCATTTCTGTAGGAGAAACGCGCCTGGCCCGATGTCCAGGAAGAAGTCCATCACGGGGTTGGCTTCCCTGCCACCGCGCTCGAGCCAGAGCATCGTCATGAATGCGTCGCCCACGTTCAAGACGAAGACAGCAATGATGAGCGCGACTTCGCGCCGCGAATACTGATCGACATACCCGATCTGATCCATCGCGCGTCGCGCAGCTGCTCGTCGAAGCGGCCCGAGCATTCCGACCCAGGGAACGGTCGGACGGTGCCGGCGATCGCTATTGCGACGGTCGTCTCCATTCCATTTAGAGGCGCTTTTCTCGAGCGGCGATTTCACGGATTCTCCGGCAGCGGGGAATCCATCGGCTTGCGCATAGATTGCACCCGACCTGCTCCATGAATTCGCGAGACGCTGCTGACGTTCGCTGGCGTTGGGGTCGTATCGGCCGAGATCGGTTCGAATCTGAGCCCGCGAGCGATTTTTTGTGGGCTGGCTAGAACGGGAAAGCGCGTTCGATCAGCCAATAGACACCGAGGCCGCAGAGCGCGGCGGCGGCCAGCTCGCTGCCGAAGCGGGTCGCGTTGTTCGACGACAAGCGCGCGGCGAGTCCGAGGATTGGCCAGAGCAGGAGGACAATCCCGATCTGCCCAATTTCGACGCCCAGATTGAATCCGACGAGCGCCGGTACGAGTCGATCGGTCGGGAGCATCAGCTCGACCAGGACTCCCGCAAATCCGAATCCATGCACAAGGCCAAAAGAAAAAGTGAGACAAACGCGGAGCCATTCACTCGTGCTGAGCGACGCGAGCGCGAAATAACATCCCGTGAAGATCATCAGGCCCGTGATGGTGAGAACCGGGAGCGAGGCCCAGCCGATCACCGAAGCTAGCCCGAGTACGGCCAGGCCGGCGAGTACGACGATCGGTATCGCTCGATTGCGGTCGCTCGCGACCCAACTCTTCTCGATCGCCACGAGCGCAACGGAGAAAGCGATCGTGGCCTCGACCGCTGCTGCACGGGGGTGGACGAAACCCTGAACGGCCAACGCGAGGGTCAGGCTGTGGGCGAGCGTGAAGCCCGTGATCAGTCGCGCGACCTCGCCGAATCGGCTTGCCAGCAATAGAAGGCCGAACACGAAGGCGAGATGGTCCCAGCCGGTCAGAATATGATCGACACCCAACTCCAGATAGTCGACAAAACTGCTGCCGATCTCGTCGTCCGATGCGCCATCGGAATTGGCTCTGCCGGGATGCCGAAGTTGGAACTCGGGTGAAGCCTCGGTCAGGACCTGCTCCCGCACTCGGTTCTGCTCTTCTCTGAAACGCACCCGCGCAAAGTGCATATGAGAGGGCGCAACATCGAGCAGGATCTGACTGCGAATCGCGAGCGAGACAGCGTTCGGCGGGCATTCGACCCGCCACTGATATCGCACCCAATCGGGTTCATCGGGTCTGCGTTCGGCGATCGAAATCGGTGAGCAGAGCAGCCCACCGGCAATCAGCACCAGCTTGTCTGGAAGAAGACGGGCAAGAAAATCTGGCTCGTCGGGTTCATCTCTGCGGGGGACGCTTCCGGGGGGTAGGGCGTCGGGACCCAGGCGGCTCAGTTCGAGCAGCCTAATTCGGACGCTGACGCTGGCCCCATGCGGATCGATCTCCCAGCTCGAGTAAGAGACGCTGCGTCCGTGTGCGGCAGAAGGAGGCGCCGACCCGGCCCCAACGGCGAAGCCGAGGAGGCCCAGCACGAGTGCCACCTGAATTCGGGTCGATCGGCGTGGGACTCGTTGCGTCGTCCGAAAGGAACAAGGGAGAGTCGGCATCAGAATCACACTAGCGCGTCGATTCCCCGGGGTGAAGCGACCGCAAGAGTTGAGTTGATGCGAAAAGGGCACACTCTAGAACTTCCGAATTGAGAGATGATTCGACTGGTCTAGATCCAAAATTAGCCGGTAGAGAGGAAAGAATTGGGGTTTTGGATCAATCGAAAAAGTGGACCTTGCGGAAATCCAAGTCTGTGCTAAAATTTATATGTCGACGTCAAAAATCTCGCAAGCAAAAGCTTGTGGGATTTTTTTTGGCTCGAACTCGATCGCGCGTCGAATCCGCTCGTTGCCATACATCATCTTTTTGCGAACAAGTTCCCATTCTGTTTAGGCGAGATTCTTCCTGTTGCCGAAGAGATGAGAAGGACCAGGGGCCGCTAGTTCGCGAGGACGCGCGCGCCGTACTCGAATCGGGCACTTTGGGTGCGCTCCCCTGATTCGTTGAACATCAGTACCCAGCGGTGCTGTGGGCCCTCACTAAACTGTGCTTGAGCCCGGACCGCGCCCGTCGTGTGGAACCGCGTCCAGACTCCCACCCGCAAGCCATTTTGGTATTGACCCCATCGACTCGGGACGGCCGTCTTTGTGGCAGCGAGCGTAGAGCCCGTGCCGAAGTCCTCCGTTCGCGACGCGCTGCTGGCACCACTCGTCTTCGCTCTGCGCGTCTTCGCTCGTGCGCAGCTCGGTTTCCGATTGGCAGTTGTGGCTGGCCCGAACGGGGAAGGGCCCGATTGGGGCGGCGGTGGTGTCGCTGAATGAGGCGGTCGCTGCGCGGCTCCCCGCTCGTATCGAGATCAGCGAACGCGGATTGAGTCATCGCGAATATCAGTTCCATCTTGGCCCCGCCGGGAGACCGGCTTTAGCAAATTGACCAGGCGAGAGAGATTCGAATTGGTATTTCCCCGAAGGGAGTCATTTGTGTATTGAAAACGGTTTTCATTTTCATTTTACTTGGATCTTCCGGCTCGGGCAGGCGCCCGTGGTGGACGGGACGCGAGTCTGCAGTCCTGGCCGCCATCGAGGCGGACGGAGAGACCAGAATGTCAGGGAGAACGATGCGACTCGAAATGAAACTTTTGATGGCTTCGGTTTGGGCGGTGCTGACGGTGCTTCTGTTCGTGGCCGCGACGAGCCCCGCGAATGCCGAAACACCGGCCGAACCGGATGACGCCGCACGTATCGCGGAGCTCGAAGAAAAGGTCGAAGTCCTCACTGAAGAGGTGGGGCGCCTCGAATCCATCTTCACCGTACCCGAGGACCTCAAACTCGAGTCGTTCAACGGACTTGGACCGGCAGCGTCGAAGGTCTACAAGCGGGACAAGGGCCTCTCGATCGGAGGCTATGGCGAAGTCCGGTTACGAAGTTTCCAGGACCAGGATGATGACGATCAGAATGACATCTTCGACGCATTGCGTGCAGTTCTCTACGTCGGGTACAGGTTCAACGAAAACTGGGTCGTCAATTCTGAACTCGAGTTCGAACACTCGGGGACTGGGGGAGGCGGATCGGTCTCGGTCGAATTTCTCACGGTCGACTACCTCTGGAAGGAAGAGGCCAATGTGCGAGTGGGGCTGGTGCTCATTCCGATGGGTTTCGTGAATGAGATTCACGAACCGACGTTCTACTTCGGTGCAGAGAGGCCCGAGGTCGAGAGACTGATACTGCCAACGACCTGGCGCGAGAACGGTGCGGGCGTCTTTGGGCGAATCGCCGATCGTATCGAGTATCGAGCGTACGTAGTCAACGGCTTTGATGGTTCGGGTTTCGACTCGAATGGGCTGCGTGGAGGTCGCCAGGATGGCAGTCGAGCGATCTCGAACGACTTCGCGTTCGTCGCACGAGTAGACGTAGACATGGCCCCCGGACTCGAAATGGGTGGCTCGGTCTACACCGGACAATCCGGCCAGCAGCAGGACCATACGAGTTCATTCGACGACGTCACTCGAAATTTGCCTGATGCATTGACAACGATTTACGAGTTACACGCCCAATACAAGGGCCACGGTGTCAGCCTGCGCGCGCTTTGGACGGAAGCGTACATCGACCAGGCAGGCGCACTGTCCCGGGCATTGGATTTCGGTTATTCACAAGGACCAGAGATGACGCGCGTTTTTGGCGTGAATGGCACAGACGACTCGATCGCTCAACAGATGCGCGGTTGGTATGTCGAAGCCGCATACGACGTCATGCCCTTGCTCGATGAGAAAACGCGAATGTCACTCGAGCCCTATGTTCGATACGAGAA
>JAQBEG010000555.1:0-4065 GCA_032123985.1 Deltaproteobacteria bacterium | reverse complement strand
GTCTTCGAGCGCGGCCTTACGGATCATCTTCTTGTCGAGGGTGTAATTCTGGGTGTTACGCCATGGCGCATGATCGCCCTGCTTCGGAAAGAGATGCATCTTGCGCTGCATATAACCGGGCGTGAAGTCGTCTATCCAGGGACGCGCCGGCATCGCTCGATCTTCTTCACGCAGTCGCGGCGTGCATCGCGTCACGCCGAGTTCGTCCATCCGATTCAAGAGCCGGCAGACATACTCTGACGTCAGGTCGGCGCGAAGCGTCCAGGAAGCGTTGATGTAGCCGAAGCTCTGAACGAGATTGGGAACATCCGAGTACATCATTCCCTTGTATGTCCAGGTATCGGAAAAATCGAGCGGAACTCCGTCAACACTGAATTTTACGCCGCCCAGCACCTCCATGTTCAGACCGGTCGCGGAGACGACGATGTCGGCCTCGACTTTTTCACCGGACCTGAGTTGGATCCCGGACTCGGTAAAATGGTCGATCTCATCGGTCACGACAGAGACGTCGCCACGGTTGATCGCTTCATAGAGATCGCCGTTTGGAATCAGACAGAGACGCTGATCCCATGGGTTGTAGCGCGGCGTGAAATGAGTCTCGACGTCGAATTCGGGGCCGAGTGCCTTGCGAACGCGATCGATCAGCGTCTTCTTGACCCTCTCTGGCCGAGTGCGTGTCCGTTGATACATGAAGCGCTGACCCTGCACGTTCTTGAATCGCGTGATCGCGTAGGCGACCGAGTCCGGCAGAATCTTGCGCAGAAAATTGGCGATCGCGTCTTCGTCGGACCACGCCACGACGTAGGTCGGTGAGCGTTGAATCATCGTCACGTGCGCCGCATCCTTCGCCATCGATGGAACGAGCGTCATGGCCGTGGCGCCGCTGCCGATAATGGCGACCCGACGTCCGCTGTAATCTAAATCCTCGGGCCAGAATTGGGGATGAATGACCTTTCCCTGGAACCGATCGATGCCCTCGAATTCTGGCGTGTAGGCGTTCTTGTAATTGTAGTAGCCACTGCACATGTAGAGAAAGTTGCACGAGATCTGGATGCCTTCGCCTCCTTCGATCTCGAGTGTCCAACGCGAGTCTTCACTCGACCATGAGGCCGACTTCACCGCGTGTCGGTAGCGGATGTGTTCATGGATCCCGTAGTCGGTCGCCGCCTCCTCCACGTACTCGCGAATCGCGGGACCGTCAGCGATCGCTTTACGGGCGCGCCATGGTTTGAAGCTGTAGCCCAGCGTATGCATGTCGCTGTCCGAGCGAATCCCCGGGTAGCGGAACAGATCCCAGGTTCCGCCAAGAGCATCGCGGCTCTCCAGGATCGCAAAACTCTTACCGGGACAAAGGTCCTTCAAATGACACGCGGCGCCGATCCCAGAGAGACCCGCGCCAACGATAATCACATCAACATGCTCCACGGCATGATCCTTTCATCGGGGCGAGCGCCAAGGGTAACGGATGCCGGAGGCCAACTCGACCTCATCCGGGGTGCCGGAGACTGGATCGAATTCCTCCGAAATCACGCTGCGTGACCGGCGACCGGCGGATCAAACACAGTCTGTTAGCGTTTCCCGACCACCGGAGGGATACGCATGCAGATCGCTCGATTCTCGCTCATCATTGGAAGCCTATTGACGCTCAGCGCTTGTATGACCCTGGCCAAGATGGTCGGCCGAATTGGAGACGGCGATGCAAATTGGATCGTCGTCGACGACGCGTCTCGGGACGGGGCGACCTTCACCTTCTCCGAAGTTCAGATCGATGGCAACGGCTGGCTCGTCATGCATCCCTTCGAGGATGGAAAGCCCAACGGCGACATCTACGTCGGCGCCACCTACATTTCCAACGGAGAGAATCGTGACGTCGAGATCACAGTCGACGACGAACCCTCGACCGGTGACATGTTCATCGTGATGCTTCATCGAGACGTGAATGAAAACCAGGAATTCGACTTCGTATTCGTCGACTCGGTCAACGTTCTCGACAAGGCAGTCTTCGAGGGCCGAACGATGATCGGCCATGCCATAGCCGCACCCTGAGCCGGCGCGATCCAAGATCCATGAGATCGGCGTCAGGCCCCAAATAAAATTGCAATTATCCCGGCGCTGATTCGTAGAAGGACATAGAAGCATCGAGGAGACGCCACGTGGCTTACGGGTCGGCTGTGCTGACTTCGTCGGCGATCGGCTGGGCCGAGCGCCGCGTACGCAGACATCGGGTAGACTGCCAGGCGGAAGCCGCGAGTCCAGACCGGCATCTCGCCAATGGAGCACGGGTGGAAGAAAGCGCGATCCGGCTGCACGTCGATCGAGCCCGGGCCGGCGAACGCGAGGCCCTCGGCGAACTCTTTGATGAGTTCCGGCCGGATTTACTTCGGCTCTGCACCCGCATGGTCGGCCCTGTCGACGCAGAAGACTCCACCAATGAGGCCTTTCAACGAGCGCAGCGCCGGCTCGACCGCTACGACGCCGCGCAGCCTTTCAAACGCTGGCTACTCTCGATTGCGGCCCATCACTGCGTCGACCGACTTCGCCGGCGTAGCCTCGAAAAAAGACTATTCGATCCGGGCGAATCGGACGTCGAAGGTCGTGCTGGACAGAGCGGCTCGGCCCTGGACGAACTCGTACAGAGTCGGCGACAGACCGCCGTACGTGACGCGATCGACCGTCTTCCGGATCGGCATCGCGCACCTCTCGTGCTGCGCTATTTCGCGGAGCTGGATTACGACGCGATCGGCGATGAACTGAACCTGACGCGCTCGCAGGTCGCCACTTCGTTGTTTCGCGCGAAGCAGCGACTACGTGAACTGCTACTGAGCGAAGGCGAGGCAGGACCATGAGCTGCCCGAGCGAGTCGACCTGGTCGGTTTACGCCGATGGCGAGCTGTCGCACGAAGAGCTTCGCCGCGCCGAAATGCACCTCGTCTCCTGCCGCGAATGCCGCAATCAAGTGGTGGCTCTTCGCGACGAGGGCGCAGCGCTCACGCGTGCCCTCCACGAACGAGCGCCGCTGCCGCACTTGTCGCGTCCACGGGCCGTGCCCTCGAGAGACCTCGCGTGGGGCCTGCCCGCCGCGATCGCGGCCGTGACCGCCGTGCTCGTGATCGCAGGACTACTCGTCGAACTTCGCCTGCCGGGTGTACTCGATGTCTTCAACCCAAGACGCCTGATTGGAGTCTACGAAATGTCCATTGACGCTGTTTTCATGCTTCGGAACCGTTTGCCCGCGTTGTTCGATGCGGCTGCCTCCGTAGGCGCGATGGCGGCATTCTCGGCGCTGGGTTGTGCCGCGCTGCACGCTCTGTCACGGCACATCTCGAGAACTTCGTCGCTACCGCTTCTGTTGCTGCTCTTGCTCATATTGCCGAACGGTGCCCGCGCCCTCGATCTCCGCCGCGATCAAGACACGCATATCGGGAAGGACGTGACCGTTTCCGAGACCCTCGTTTGCACCGGGGACGTCGTGACGATCGACGGGACGATCGACGGCGATCTAGTCGTAGGCGCCGAGCGTTTCTCGCTGCGCGGAACGATCACGGGCAATCTCTACATCTTCGCGCGTGAGGTCGAAATCGACGGCACCGTCAACGGCACAGTCATGGCCATTGGAGAACGTTTGAACCTCGGCGGCCGTGTCGATGGCGCGGTCACGTTGCTCGGCGACCGGCTCACCATCACGGACGACGCGCGAATCGGGCGAGACATCGCGCTCTTCGGCGAGGGCGTAGAAATCGCCGGGGCCGCGGCTCGGGACGTCACCTTCGCCGGAGACTGGATCGAAGTACGCGGAGAGATCGCGCGCAATCTCAACGTACTCGGTGCGGATCGCGTCACGCTTCTCGACGGCGCGCGCATTGATGGTGACGTTCGTGCGAGCTTGCTCGGGCAGCAGATCGAAGTCGAGCAGGCACCCGGGGCGTCCGTGCGCGGCGAAGTGTTGGTCTCACAAAAATCGATGCTCCGCGAGCACTACCTAGCGCACTATCGCCATGCGAGCTTCTACCTGATCGTGTTAGTCGGCGCTGCTGCGGCCTTCTTGTTCGGCCTCTTGATCTACCT
>JAQBEG010000554.1:0-3381 GCA_032123985.1 Deltaproteobacteria bacterium | reverse complement strand
TGCCTTCGAGATATCCACGGACCGGATTGTGTTTCACGCGCACCTTGAAATCACGAATCGTCTGTGTGGGCTCTATGAAGCTGCGGCTGACATAGTGGTTCCGAATCAGCGCAGTCTCATACGGAATCTCGGTCTCCTCGGCAAAACCGAGCGCTGCGGCACTGCCCGAATCGAGCACCGGGACCACCATGTCGGCAGCGACGCCGTGTTCTCGCGCGAGCACGCGGCCGAGTTCCTTACGGTAGGCGTACACATTATGCCCGACGAGATTCGAGTCCGGTCGGGCAAAATAGATATGCTCGAAGATGCAGAAACTTTCGCTCGTGTCTCGGGGGAATGGACGGATGCTGCGCAGCCTACCGCGCCGAATCACGACGACCTCGCCCGGATCAATATCGCGTTCATGGGTCGCACCGATCAGGTCGAGGGCGCACGTCTCACTAGAGATCACGTACGCTCCATCCTTGCGACCGATCGAGAGCGGCCGAAAGCCGTTGGGATCTCGCGCAGCAATCAATGCGTCGTCCGTGAGCAAGATGATGCTGAAGGCGCCCTTCACGCGAGAGATCGCATCGATGAAACGATCCTCGATGTGCCGCTCGCGCGAACGCGCAAGCAGGTGCAGGAGAACCTCGCTGTCCGAGGTCGATCCGAAGATCGCTCCCCGACCCTCGAGCTCGCGGCGAATGACGCCAGCGTTCACGAGATTGCCGTTATGAGCGATCGACACCGGGCCGCCGTCCGTGTTGGCGCAGATCGGCTGGGCATTGCGCAGCATGCTGCCCCCGGCCGTCGAATAGCGGACGTGGCCGATCGCATGGCGACCCTTGAGATCGTTGAGAATCTCAGTGCCGAAGTTGTCCGCCACCAGCCCCATCGCCCGGTGTGCGACGTGCTCCTTGCCGTTGGAGGCAACGATTCCGCAGCTCTCCTGACCCCGATGCTGCAGCGCGTAAAGGCCTAGATAAGTGAGGTGAGAGGCCTCTTCGTCGCCGTGGACTCCGAAGACGCCGCATTCGTCGTGAAAGCGATCGGCGCGGTGCGCACGATTCAGCGTTTCGAGCTCTTCGGGCGAGAGTCGATCAAAAGGACGACTGGAGGGAGGCAGTATATTTTGAGTCATCGAGACACCGGGGGGTTCCTGGAAGGTTTCCGGGATGAGAGGGCCCGTCGGCTCGGGGCCTCGCGACCGCGGCATAGTAGACATCGTCGATGGCTGGGTCAAACGACGCGCCATTCTCTGCACAAGGCTTGCTGTGAGCCTGCGCGCGGGCTTAAATGGACGCTTCATGGAGGGCCCCGCTTGACCATCGATCGAAAAGATCTACAGGAACTCTGTTCGCAGACTCTCGCCGAAACCGATTTCCCCGGCCTGGGACGCCGGATCCTCGGAAAGGTCCGAGACAGTTACGTCCGCCCCGGCTCGGACGAAAGAACCCTCGTGGTGAGCGACCGCGTCAGTTGCTTCGATGTCGTCGTCGGCACGATCCCGCTCAAGGGCCAGGTGTTGAACCAGATGGCGGCATTCTGGTTCGAACAGACCCGGGAGATCGCGCGCAATCATCTGCGCGCCGTCCCCGATCCGAATGTCTCAATCGTCCAGGAATGCCGGACTCTCCCGGTCGAATTCGTAATGCGCGGGTATCTCACGGGCTCGAGTTCGACCTCCATCTGGACCGCCTACGAGAAGGGCGAACGAAACTATTGCGGACAGCCCCTACCCGACGGCATGCAGCACCACGAAAGGCTCGCAGCACCGATCCTCACGCCGACGACCAAGGCTGAGCAGGGCGATCATGACGCGCTGACGTCGCGGGCCGAGCTGATCGCGAGCGAAGCGATCTCTGAGGATCTCTACGACAAGGCTCACGCGATTGCGCAGCGGCTCTTCGCCGAAGGCACACGCTTTGCCGAAAAGCAGGGCTTGATCCTCGTCGATACGAAGTACGAAATGGGCCTCGACGAGGCCGGCGAGATCATCGTGATCGATGAAATCCACACACCCGACTCTTCGCGCTACTGGCGGGCGGATAGCTACGAGCAGGCGCTCAGCGACGGAAGATCACCCGCTGCGATCGACAAGGAATATGTCCGCCTCTGGCTTGGCGAGCAGGGCTACAAGGGCGACGGGGCACCGCCGGAACTCCCGATCGAAGTCCGAATCGAAGCCGCCAGCCGCTATATCAGCGCCTTCGAGCAGGTCAGTGGAAACGCATTCGTCCCGAATCTGGAGGAACCGATCGCGCGAATCCGCCGCAATCTCGACCTGAACTAGGCAGCGCGTCGCGCCGTCAGGACGCCTGGAAGAACAGATATCCGAGCAGCATGTAGTACATCGCGGGGAGACCCAGCAACGGCGCATCGATGCGGTCGAGCACGCCGCCCATACCGGGCAGCAATCCACCCGTATCCTTCACCTTGGCATCGCGCTTGAGTAGCGACTCGACCAGATCGCCAATGATCCCAACGACACACAGGATGACCGCGAATCCCAACGCGACGCTCCAGGGAATGGCCGCCGACAAATCCGGCCAGAATATGTCGAAGATCAATTTCGTTGCGAGGCCGAAGAGGCCGCCAGCAATCACGCCGCCCAGTGCACCCTCGACGCTCTTGTTCGGACTGATCTGAGGAGCGAGTTTCGTTCGCCCCCAGGCGCTGCCCGCGAAATAGGCGCCCACGTCGCAGCCCACGACCGAACACAGCGTATAGACCATGAAGAAGATGCCACTGTCAGGCGTGATATTGAGCATCAAGAGCAACGCAGGATCGTAGTGCGCCGAGGCCGCGACAAAAAACTTGCGTAGCAAGACAGCATGGCTCAGCAGCCAAGCCACATAAAAGACGCCGAAGAACGTCCCGGAGATGCTGGCCATCGCCTCCTGGATCTCGTTCTTCCCGAGCTGAGCGACCATCACGACGAGCAGTGACGCCGTCATCAGCAACATCGCCTGGTACTCATTGCCAAAATACGCGACCAGGATTACGGCCGCGCCAAAGCCCAGACCCACCGAATGGATCGGCTTGGCGCCTTTGTCGATGATCAGGCCGTAGAATTCATGCTGAGCGAGCAGTCCGATGACGATGACGACCCCGAGATAGAAGAGCCCCCCCTGTACGATCGTCCACAGGACGAAGGGGATCAGCACGGCCGAGGAAGCCAGACGCTTCATCAGATCCGTGTGCCGCGTCGACTTCTTTACGGCCGCTGCGGCCGCCTCTGTGGGGTTCGGCGCATCGCCTGCGACGAACGCTGCGTCCGCGCCCGATTCGCCCTCGGCCGGCTGCGCATCATCGAGAATTTCCGTCGGCGCCTCACTCACGAAGATCTCTCCCGTGCCGTGTGTAGTCGAACTTGAAACGACCTACGAAATTCCGTTC
>JAQBEG010000553.1:0-3497 GCA_032123985.1 Deltaproteobacteria bacterium | reverse complement strand
CATCCTGTCCATATTCCTCTGCAATGATGTCATTGCAGAGTTCGATGCACTCGTCACAGATGTACACCGTCGGCCCAGCGATGAGCTTCTTCACTTCCTTCTGTGACTTCCCGCAGAAGGAACACGAGAGGTTCGCGTTGTCGTCTCGTTTTTTCATTGTTCCTCACCCCCCGGTGATCCGTGGTGACCAAATCGCCGCAGCCCGCACTGTCTGCCGGTCCATTCGATCGGTCTACTTGCTGTCCTCATCCGATTGCCCAGCCACTCTTCCAGTCGTCACAACGTCGACTATGCCATAGTCCTTCGCTTCCTCTGCGCTCATATAATAGTCGCGCTCGGTATCTCCCGCGATCTGTGAAACCTCGCGTTTCGTATGAGACGCAAGAATCTCATTCATCCTATGGCGAAGCTTGAGGATTTCCTGAGCTTGGATATTGATGTCAGAGGCCTGCCCGCGGGCACCGCCCATCGGCTGATGAATCATGATGCGCGCATTCGCAAGCGCCGTCCGCTTACCCTCGGCGCCAGAAGCGAGCAGCCATGCACCCATCGAAGCGGCCTGGCCGATGCAGGTCGTATGAACGTCGGACCGGATGAACTGCATCGTGTCGTAGATCGCGAGTCCGGCCGTCACCGATCCGCCGGGCGAATTGATGTAGAGATGGATGTCTTTGTCAGGGTCGTCCGCTTCCAGGAAGAGGAGTTGTGCCACGACGACATTCGCAACCTCATCATGGATCTCAGTGCCGAGAAAGATCACGCGATCCCGAAGCAGCCGCGAGTAGATGTCGAAGACACGCTCGCCCCGCTGATTCTGTTCGATCACATACGGAATCGTGTAGGCCATCGGACGTGTCCGTTCCATCGTTTGTCTGTTCTCCTCATGCCCCGGTCAACGCGACATCACCCTAGCCGTACACTCGAATTGCGACTTCGACGATGCTCCACGACGTTCAACAACACGCAACAACACGCAACAACACAATGCGAGAACGCTACCGGAGACCCGCTTCTTCAAGACTGTGGCAAGACTCGTTTGCATCGAGCCCGGGTCCTAGTCTGAGTCAGTCGGTGAGGCTTGGCAACTCGTGCACGTAGAACGCAAAACCCGACGGGTCACCGCACGTCGGTCATGCCTGAATTGATCAAGAGGCCTTTCAGCGAACCTTCAAGCGTCTTCTGAAGCTTCGATTTCGGTGATCTTGGCATGCTCGACGAGATGTGCGAGCGCTTTGCGGTCGACCACCTCGGCAGCAATCGCGTGACGCCAGCCCTGAGCCTCGGCCATGTCGTGCATCATCTTCGGATCGACACCTTGCCCGGCCGCCATTTCGTCAAGACGAGCGTCGATCTCTTCTTCGCTCGCTTCGAGTTCTACCTGCAGAGCGACGGACTCCAGCAGCAGCGCCTCTTGCACACGCCGACGCGCTTCGTCCCATCCCTCCTCTCGCATCTGCGCAACGCGCGCGCGAAGATCCTGCTCGGGTACACGACCCTCGGGTTGTTGTTCGAACTGCTTGATCTGACTTTCGAGCTGTCGCTCGACCATCGTCGGTGGCACTTCGAAACTGGTCCGGGTCACGAGGTCGTCGAGCAGACTGCGATGCAGCTTCTCGTCGGACGAATGTTGAAGTTGTGCCTGAAGGTTCTCGCGAATCTTGTCTCGTACATCTTCGATCGTCTCGAAGTCGCCGATGTCCTTCGCGAAATCGTCATCTAGTTCGGGAAGCTCACGGCGCTTGATCGCGGTCACCTTTGCCGCGAAGACCGCCGTCCGACCAGCCAATTCGTCATTGCCGTATTCTTCGGGAAAGCTGACCTGCAGATCACGCTCTTCGCCGGATTTCGCGCCAACCAGCTGTTCCTCGAAACCCGGAATCATGCGACCCGAGCCCAGTTCGAGATCGACACGCTCAGCGCTGCCTCCCTCGAAGGCGACTCCGTCGATCGTGCCAACGAAATCGATCGTCACTTGATGGCCGTCTTCCGCGATGATTTCCTCGGGCTCCTCGATCCAATTCACCTGTCGTTCACGAAGGCTCTCCAATTCGGCGAGAATCGCATCGTCTCCGACGTTCACGGCGGGACGTAGTCCCGAAAGCGCATTCAATTCGGGGAGTTCGATCTCGGGCTTCACCTCGATTCGAGCCTTGTACCGAAACACCTTTCCCTCGGCCGGGGGCTCCGCTTCGACCTGCGGTTCGACGACGGGCCGCAAATCCGCCAGTTCCATGGCGTCGGCCAGCGTCTCACGCACGAGTGAACGCTCGATCTCTTCGCCCAGCGAGGCACCGTAGATCTGCTTGATGACGTTGACGGGGACCTTGCCGGGGCGGAAGCCCTTGACGCGAGCGGACTTGCGCAGCTGCTTGACGGCCTGCCCGTAGGCCTGATCGACTCGCTTCGCGTCGACCTCGATCGTCAGCTCACGGACCACCGGAGAAATTTCGTTCGTGTCGATCCGGATGTCGTTCCGATTGGTCTCGACTTCTGCCATTACACTTGTTCCTTCGCCTCTCTCTTGAACGACTGCGGGTGCCCATCCGCGCCGCGGAAGGGTACTGGTACCGGGGACAGGACTCGAACCTGCACGTCCTGAGGACGGTGGCTCCTAAAGCCACTGCGTCTACCAATTCCGCCACCCCGGCAAATTGACAGTGATCGTCTAGAAAAAGTGGGTGGTGAGCGCGCGGGGAATCGAACCCCGAACCTAGTGGTTAAGAGCCACTTGCTCTGCCAATTGAGCTACGCGCCCAGGCGGAAATTAGAGGCCCGCGCGTTGGAGATCAAGCCCGGATCGGATCTCAATCTGGAGAACTCATTTTGGGGAGCCAAAGCCACCGCCTCCCGGAGTCTCGATCCAGAGTTCATCACCCTCGTCGAGAGCAACTTCCGCTCGCCCAGGGAGGCGTTCGGTCCGCGTTCCTCCCCGCCGCAACACTCGATTGACACCCTTCGATCCTGCTCCACCGCCCTCGAGGCCAAAAGGAGCACGCTCCCTTCGCTCCGTCAGGAGCGAGACGACGACGGGCCGGAGAAATCGATATCGACGAACGATTCCGTCTCCACCGCGATGTGCACCGGGGCCTCCCGAGCCGACACGAATTCCGAACTCCAACAGCCGAACCGGAAAGCGCGCTTCGAGGATCTCGGGGTCGGTGATGCGGGTATTGGTCATGTGGGTGTGAACCGCGGAGGCTCCCGCCGCGAAAGGTGTTGCCCCCGCGCCGCCCCCGATCGTTTCGTAATAGCCAAAATTCTCGTCACCGAAGGTCACGTTGTTCATCGTTCCCTGGCTTGCCGCCGCACGCGCCAACGCGCCGAGCAACACGTCGACAACCCGCTGCGACGTTTCGACGTTCCCGCCGACGACCGCAGAACCACGGGGTGGATCGAGAATCGATCCAGCTGGAATCGCGATCTCGACCGGATCGAGACAGCCGCCATTCAAGGGGATGCGTTCCGAAACGAGTGAACGAAGCACGTAGATCACGGCA
>JAQBEG010000552.1:0-4650 GCA_032123985.1 Deltaproteobacteria bacterium | reverse complement strand
TGCCCCACCTGGAGTTTTCCATGTACGACCTCATCATCCACGGCGGGACCCTCATCGACGGAACCGGCGCTGATTCTCGTCAGGCCGACGTCGCCATCGACGGAGACCGATACACGATCAAGAGCGGCGAGGTCACGTACGACGAGGGCAAGCCTACCGGCGCGCTCCCGGGTAAACTTGTGCGAGAACCACAGCCGACCCCGAACACACTAAGTTAGTTTTTCGCATATCATCACCGCGGTCAGGCCTGACCGCAGTGGAGGCTCGTGACGTGAATCTTCCTCTAGACTTCGCGTCCGCTCGCACATGACCACTCCTTCGAATGCGCACCACGACCAGGAAGAAGAACAGCTCCGCCTACAGCGTATGGAGGTGAAGCTTGTCGATGCGCTTCTCGAGCACCCCGGCCTCATCAGTCGTACGCGAGAACACCAGCTACGCTACGCGATCGCGATCGCCGCACTCGACGTCTTTCAGCCCGGCGCGGCGCGGCGAGGTGGCCGCACGGCACAGCCTGATATTCGCGTCCGAACGCCGCGGCTGACCCGCCTGCGTAAGCAGATTCTCGAAGTTCTGGGACGAATTCTGCTGCAGACCGAAGACAGCAAGGCGCGTCTCGAAGCGGCCTCGGCTGTGATCGAACGCTGGCTGGATGCCCTGGAAAAAACGAGGGACGAAATACTCGAAAAATATGCCGACGATTTTTCGCCGCGGCACCTGGACCAGGAACTGGGAATCAAGACGTTGGTGACGGTGGCTGGCGGCGGCGGCGGGTCGGCCTACGGCTATGTCGGCGCCTGGGATGCCTTGCAGGACGCAGGGCTCGTGCCCGGCTACGTGATCGGGTCGTCGATGGGGGCGGTTCTGGGGCTCTTTCGCGCGCGAGACAAGATCGGCGATTTCGACGCCTACATGAAAATCGCGAAGAGCATGCGCTCGGACATCGTCTTCCGATACGTCAGCCTTCGCACGCGATTCGGCTTTCCCGGCATAGCACGGCTCTTCTTGCACGAGGGCATCGGCTCGGCGTTCGCACGGAAAGACGGCGGAGTCATGCGGCTCCCGGATCTCGAAATACCCTACGATTCAGTAGTGGCCGGCATCCGACGTGGCGCTCTCGAGGAAAGCCCGGAGAAGTATGCGCTCTCGCATCATCTTCACGAAGACAAGCGACCTCACGCACTCCAGCTACGCGCCCAGGTCGCAGCCCAGCTCGTCCGAATGATCGGCTTCATCAACCCCCGTGTCGTACAGGAAATCGTCATCGGCTGCGACGAGCTCACCAGAGATTTCGATGCGATCGATGCGGCTGGATTCTCTGCCGCTATTCCCGGACTGCTCCACTACGACATGACTCGAGACGATCCACATATGGAATCGACGCTACAACAGTTAATGGAGCGCGAGGATGTCGTTGCGCTCGTCGACGGTGGGGTCGCCAACAACGTGCCGGCCGGTCCGGCCTGGCGTCAGGTCAGAGAAGGCCGAATCGGAACCCGCAACGCCTACTTTCTCGCGTTCGACTGTTTTCATCCCCAGGCCGACCTGGGCCATTTCTTGTTCCAGCCGATCACTCGAGTGGTCAGTCTTCAAGTTGCGCTGAACGAGCGATACGCGCACCAACGCGTCGAATTCAGACCGACCCTCTCGCCGCTCAACTTGCTTCCGAGCGCAATCCAACTCGACAAGGCCGTAACGTGGGGCAGAACCCAGATCACGGAAGAGCTGCCCCGCCTCGAGAAATTCTTCGAGCGAGTCCGATGGATGCCGCCTACGAGAACCTCTGAGCAATAGACCAGCACCGCGAACTCCACCTTGCGGATCGGAAGTCGTTATCCTTCCGCCAAGTCGATCGAGGAGCATGAGGCCAAGGTGCGGAACGCGACAGAACGAGAATCGAGATTCGGCGCGCGCACGTTGTTTGTCACATTTGGCCTAGGCGCCATTCTGGCTACAGCGATTGGAGTACTCGTGATCCGCGAGAACGGCGTCGACACGATCTTCGGCTGGATCGTGGAGTCGTGGCAGCTTCTCCAGGCCGCACCGCCAATAGTGTTCTTCGGAGCGATGTCGCTGCTCACGATCTTTCCGGTCCCGCTGACGCCGTTCTACATCACAGCCGGAACACTCTATGGAGTCGGCCCCTCACTGCTTTGGATCCCACCAGCGATCGTGCTGAACAACTTGATCGCTTACACCCTGACGACGACCTTTCTACGACCCTGGCTTCAAGCGACCGTCGCGAAGCGAGGTCTTGCGATCCCAACCGTCTCGACGATGCGAGAGCAGATCCTCCTCATCACGATGGTACGGATTACACCAGGCCCGCCCTATTTCCTACAAAGCCTCGTACTCGGGCTCGCCGGAGTCGATCGCCTGCCATTCCTGCTGATCTCTCTTCCGGTCCACATGATCTTCGTAGTGGGATTCGTCGTCCTCGGACAGTCAGCCTTCGGCGGTCAATTCGGACTCGCCATCGGCGCCATCGCGCTGATCCTGACCGCATCGATCTGTGGCAGATTGTTCTACAAGCGACTCCAGCAGATCTCCAATCCCGATTCGGCATCTGATTCGGAGTAGGTCGCCTCGCTGGGATGAGTGGCTCGAATAATTGAGGAGCTCACCCTATTCGAGATCGAGCACCTTGCGCGTCGATGCCAGGATACGGCGCGCCATTTCGACGGCGCCTTCTTCTAGAAGCCGAACGCTAAAGACCTCTGGTGCCCAGATCGGATCGGCCCCGATCTCTTCGAGAATCGAAAGGAGCGTCGGCCAGTCGACGTCGCCTTCACCGGGCAAGAGCCGATTCGTCATCGATTCCATCATCATGTCGTCTCCGCTGCCCACTGCCGTCGTATCGTCGAGTTGCACGCAGTGGATCCGCTCGCCGGGAATCGATCGCAGCGTCGCCTCGTCCGGACCACCCGGCTGACGCAGCCAATGCCATGCATCGACCACCAATCCCAGATTGTCCGCCCCGGCATCCTGAACCAGTTTCCAGGCGCTCTTCAGATCGGGCAGCCCCGTCCATGGAAGCCACTCGATACAGACGTCGACCCCACGCTCGTGACCCATCCTGGCGAGTTCGGCTAGACCGGTCGCCGCAGCATCGGCATTGATCTCCGAGGACATGACAACGCCAGCAACCGCTTTTGCACCATAAAGCGTCGCTACGTCGAATATCGGCCCACATTGCTCCTCGATGACGGCCCGATCACCGCCCTCCCATCCGATCAAGGACTCGACGATTGGAACCGACAGCCCACGCTCGGTATGCCAACCTCGAATCCGATCCGAACTCACACCATCAGCGATCGCCGCCATATGATGGAAAGCCCACAGCGAAGCGCCTCCGAAACCCGCATCGGCCGTTGCGTCGACGATCGTCTTCAGCTGTGCCCCGCTGATTTCCAACGCCCCACCTACTAGAGGGGCATTACAAAGAACTAGATTGTCTTCCCGTGCAGGGCTCATTGAAACATCCTCTCAGGGCTCGTCGATTCGAATCTCCGCGTGCCAAACTCTAGTCACGATTCGCGTGCGGCGCTGTGACGAATCGAGATACCGATTCCATCTTTGCGAGACGGTGATCCGGGCTACCGTCTTCGTCTATGACCCGCCTCCTCGATCGTCGCGCATTTCTCAGCTCTGCCGGGGCCCTGATCGGTGGCACGACCGCCGGCCTCGTGCTCGGCGGTTGTTCGGGCCCCGACCCGAGCCGCTATGACGACGCCGACATCGCACTACTCGCGGAGCAACAGCGGCGAGAGCGAGAGCAATCAGGCCTCGGGCCCTTCGGTGTTCAGCGCTTCAAAGGCTACCGGGGGCTGGCCAATTTACCCTGGTTCGACCTCGACCAGAACGGCAGGCTTCTCTGCATCGACGAGAGCATTCCGAAAGCCATCGACATGCATTGCCATTTTGGCATCTCCGTTCTCTTCAAGCCAAAACTCGACCTCCATGCGCGGACCGAACGCGTTCGTCATCTACTCGACTGCGATGCCACCGATCCCGGATGCGACCTCGACCTCGACATCTACATCAACGGAAACTTTACGGAGGCAGACCTGAAGGCACTCCGAAGGGAAACCATTGCGCAAGGCCTATGGGGCAGCGACAGCGCGCGAACACAAACGATTCCGAACCTACTCGACGAAATGGACTCAACCCGCGTCGAGAAAGCCATGATCCTTCCGATCGTTTTCAATTTCCCCTTCGGCGATGACCTGGCCGAACGTTGGCGGGAAGCAATCGAGGCATCGGGCACAGGCAATCGTTTGATGGCAGGCGCCTCGGTGCATCCACGAGAGGATCATAAGGTCGAGCGACTCGAAGCCTTTGCGAAGGTCGGGGCTCGCGTCGTCAAAATGCACCCGACCATGCAAGCTTTCTATCCCGACGAGCCCGACGCAATGGAGATCTACGAGGCTGCCGAACGACTCGGAATGATCATCTTTTTTCACGGTGGTCGCGCGGGAATCGAGCCGGAATCGCGTCATAGCTATGCCATGCCGCGACACTACGAGGGCGCGCTCGCGAACTTCCCAAACCTTCCCTTCGTCTTTGGACATGCTGGCGCGCGCGATGGAGATGCCATGCTCGAACTCGGTTCGCGTTACCAGAACGCCTGGTTCGGTATCCACGGCCAGG
>JAQBEG010000551.1:0-17139 GCA_032123985.1 Deltaproteobacteria bacterium | reverse complement strand
GCCCGCCCTGGTCAACGTCGAGATCCGTCAGGACCGTGAGTACAAGGGCGGGATCTACGTCTAGTACCCAGGAGGAGGATCCAATTTGGAGTTTCGGGTCGAGCGCCGTGATCCCGCTTCCATCGGGCTCGCGCTCGAGGCTCTGGGTCCATGGCTCGACGCCGTCGGGCCGGTCGCGGTGGTCGACCTCGAGACGACGGGTTTGCCCGACAGTCGTTCGGCCGAGATTATCGAGATCGGTATTCTGCTTCTCGATCCGAGGCAAGCGACGGTTGGGGTTGCCAGCACACTGGTAAAACCTGGCCGTTCGATCCCCTCGCTCGTGAGCCGTTTGACGGGACTCTACGATCAAGACGTCAACGCTGCGCCGACCATTTCGATGCTTCGCGATCAAGCTCGTGAAATACTCTCGGGTCGTGTTCTCGTAGCGCATCAGACTGATTTCGAGCGGAGCTTCTTGACGCGTGACATCGACGCGCGGCTTGGGACGGCGTCCTATCTCGACACCCAGGAAATTCTCTCACTCACGCATCCGGACGCGCCCGATCTTCGACTCGAGACATTCACTCGACTGATGCTCGGTCGCGAGGAACGTCATCGAGCGTTGGACGATGCGATCGATGCGGCGTGCATCCTCGCCGAACTGGCAAAGGGTGCACGCGACGGTGAACGGCGATGCCGCGAGGCGCGCCGGATTATCGATCTGCATTTGGATCGATCTCCATGGTCCGCATTGCTCACACCCGAATCTTCGCAAAACAAAGCGGATTTCGATTTTGTCGAATTTGCGCGCAATGTCTCACCGGGTGAACCGGTAGAGGAAGAGGCTACGGACGAGCGTTTTTTGCGGATCGGCGAAAGCGACGAAGTTCCGGTGCCCTTCGAACTGGATGCGATTCTGGGTGCGTTGGCCGATCCTGAGCGGGGAGCGAGGCATTTTCGGGGCTACTTCGTTCGTGACGAGCAACTCGAACTTGCGCGTGAGTTCGTGAACGTACTCGCGGACGGCGGCGTTGCGAGGCTCGAGGGTGGGACGGGTGTTGGGAAGTCCCTTGCTTATCTCGCGGCAGTGATTCCATTTACGGTTTCGCGCTCGAGGGAGGGCGTCAAGGAACCCGTCGTTCTCTCGACACGAACGAAGCTCTTGCAGGATCAGCTTCTTCACAAAGACATCGCGGCGGCTGCCCGATTTCTGGGTTATCCCGAACTGCGGGCTCTTTCGATCAAAGGTCGCGCGAACTACATCTGCGAGAGAAGACTTTCAGCGACTCTCGCTGAGTCCCGAGACCCGGCACTGCTTGGCGAATTGCGCTCAGAATACGCGCTGCTCGAGGCTTGTGCTCGAATCCGGCCGCACGGCGAAGTCGGAACGGTACCGACGGCGCTGTTGCGACAGCATCCGAACCTGCGCGAGTTGCTGCGGGGAAGTGTGGCGTCTCGCGCGGAGCAATGTACACGGGAGCAATGCGCACACGAACGCCGATGCCCTTTCGGTCGACATCGAAGGTCGCTTGCCAATGCGCATCTCGTCGTCGCGAATCACGACCTCCTGCTTCGATGGCCGCCCGATTATCCAAGCTTCTCCTATGTCATCATGGACGAAGGCCATGAGGTGGGCGGCGTTGCCGAGGAGGTCTATGCGCTGCGCATCCGTCCAGAAGACGTGTTTGAAAGACTCGACGAACTTTTCGGAAAGCCGGTTCTTCGTGGAAAACGACGTTATGCGAGTACCGGTCTCGTTGCGACGCCCGATTCTCGCAGCGATGAGACGGCTCTGCGTCAGGATCGACGTGATCTGATGCTCGAGATGGCGGGACTTGGTCGAACGATGGCGGATCGCGCCGACGCGTTCGGAGGCGCGGAGTTGCCGATGGGGGCCGGCGAGAAATTTCCGACCGCTGCGGAGATCGCTGATAGCGCGGCGACTCGCTTGGAAGCGCTCGCGTTGCATGCAGGTCGGCACGGGCCGGTGAAACGGATGATCAGCGGAGAGCGATCGGACGGATCGCCTTCGACTCCCGAGCGCGATAGCGAAGCAGAAGAGGAATCGAATCGCGCGATCGGCGGGCATGTCGAAGCGCTTCTCGATGCCGCGAGCGGATTGAGAAAGGCGTTTGGGTCCGACAATCATGACTACGTGGGTGCCTTCGAAGGTCTCGACACGCCCTACGACCGCTGGTCGCTGGTCCTGCGGCCCATCGCGCCCGGCGAGGATTTTCGCAAACAGTTTCTTGGCCGCGTCGAGGGACTTGCGGTCGTTTCGGCGACACTCTTCGTAGGTGGCGACGACCATGCGGCACTCGGTGAGGTCGGGCTTGGGGCGAGTGATCTTCCGGACAGCTGGAGCCATGCGGTGGGTTCGCCCTTCCCCTACGACCGTGCGATGCGCGTCGTGGCGATCGATGGCGATTCCGAAATTGTAGAGGAAACAGCGCAGACCATCGCGATCCTCGCGCGGACGCTAGGTGGGAGGACGCTCGGACTTTTCACGAGCCTCGCACGCATGCGCGAGACCGCTGACCGACTCAGCACATTGCTCGCGGGAGAAGGCATCGAGGTGCTCCTTCCTCGACGCGCGGGCGATGATCCCGGCGCGTTGGTCGACCGCTTCCAGAACGCGAGAGGCGGCGCCGTCTTGCTAGGCGCCCGGCGTTTTTGGCAGGGCATCGACATCCGCGGCGACGACCTTCAGGCCGTCGTAATCGAGAAGTTGCCTTTCGACGTTCCTACGGAACTGCGTCGTAGGCGTGATGCTCGGCTGCGCGCTGAGGGTCAAGATCCGTTCATGCGATCTTCGCTCGGACGGATGTTGCTGCACCTGAAACAAATGGTAGGCCGGCTGATTCGAAGCGAGACGGATCGGGGAATCGTCGTCATCGTCGACGCTCGCAAGGATCGCGGCTACTTCAGACGATTGTCGGATGCGTTGCCTGCCGGCACGAAAGTCGAGATCGCGCCGCGAGAAGACCTTCCCCGGATCGCACGTGAACTGGGGCTCGGTCAGTAGTGCGAGTCGCCGACATCGGCTGTCCACCAGAAGTTCTAAAATGGAGTCAAAGGGCTACATCGACCCTCCGGGGCGATTAAGGTAGCCTGACTATGGGTCATGCTTTTGGAACGGAATGGCCGTTCCCCGAGATTTTGCGAGAGATTTGCAGTGAGGACCGCCATCGACCGCTATTTTCCGTGTCTAACCCCGCTCCTCGCGGGGTTTGTGGACGATCGTTGCAGTGAACCGGTCTAGTCAGGGAGGGGTTGGACCCGCCCGGAAGGCTGTGCCGCGATCGATCAGGGCTCCGCGAGAATGACCGCCAGCGCGGCGGGTTGAAGGCGAGATCAGAGACCGGCCGACGGAGATTCGGTTCGGGGATAGCGAATTAAAAGGGGATTCTTTTGGGTAGGAAGTCGGATGGGGATGATTCCCGCACGAATTTTCCGGAGAACGAATGGGCGTTGATTCTCGGCGGTTCGAGCGGATTCGGATTGGCGACCGCAAAGCGCCTCGCGCGCGCGGGCCTCAATGTCCTGGTCGTCCATCGAGATCGCCGCGGTGCGATGAAGGATATCCAGCCTCACTTCGATGAACTTGCTGCGTTCGGGACGGGCCTGCATATCTGGAACGCCGACGCGATCAGCGCGGACAAGCGATCTGAGACGATCGACGAGATCGCCAAGGCGATCGGGCCCGACGGGCGGATCCGGGTTCTTCTTCATTCGATCGCATTCGGCAATTTGAAACTGATTGCGCCCGAGAAACCAGAGGCGCGCACGGCAGGACCGAATCTCGCCAAGCGCCTCGGAGTCGATCCGGCGAAGCTCACCGAACTCGCGGACGAACTCTTCGAAGAGGGCGAGGATGGACTCCATCCCCTGACGTCGCCCGCGCGCTATCCGGACAGCTCCTATTTGGATGAGGAAGACTTCAGTCGCACGATCCTTTCGATGGGCACGAGTCTGCTGGGCTGGACCCAGGAACTCTTCTCACGTGGCCTCTTCGCCCCGGATACGCGCATATTCGGTTTGACCAGTGAGGGCAACAAAGTTGCCTGGAAAGGCTATGCAGCCGTATCGGCAGCGAAGGTCTCCCTCGAGGCCCTCGCTCGCTCGATCGCGGTCGAATTTGGACCTTACGGCATTCGCTGCAATGTGATCCAGGCTGGTGTCACCGATACGCCCGCGCTTCGCGCGATTCCGGGCAGTACCCAGCTCAAGAGTCAAGCCCGCCTTAGAAACCCCGGCCGTCGACTGACTACGCCAGAAGACGTTGCGGGTGTGATCTTCCTGCTTTCACAGGACGAAGCAAGTTGGATCAATGGCGAAGTCATTCGAGTCGATGGCGGTGAGCATATCTCCGGTGCGACACGATGACTTCGGATATTTGAGGGCACGGTTTTGAGCTTGAACCTTCTGGGATTGGGGCATTTCCATCCCGAGAACGAGATCACGAATCAATTTCTCGAGGACCTCGACATTGGTACCAATGACGAGTGGATCCTCGAGCGTACGGGTATCCGCAGCCGGCGAACGGCGATGTCGCTCGATTACATTCGTGAAACACGAAACCAGGATCCGCGCGGAGCAATCGAAGCGGCCGTCGTCTCCAACGCCGAGGCCGGCGCGCGAGCTGCGGAGATGGCCCTTGCTCGGGCCGGAATCCTCGCTTCCGACGTCGGGCTTCTGGTCGGTGGCGGTTGCGCCCCGAATACAGTTTCGCCGGCCGAAGCATGCAATATCGGTCGCGTACTAGGTGTTGAAGCGGCATGTTTCGACATCAACTCGGCTTGCTCGAGTTTTATCGCGGGTATCTATGCGTTGTCCCTGATGGACCCCGCCAAACTTCCTCCGATCGTATTGCTCGTCACGGCGGAGCCGATGACGGGAACCGTCGACTACAACGATCGCTCGTCCGCTGTGCTCTGGGGAGACGGTGCGCTTGCTGCGGTGCTATCGACGAAGGAACATGGTCGCGCGTCTCTGATCGGCCAAACGCTCAAGAGCGATCCTGCCGGTAGTGACAAGGTCGTCGTTCCCCGACTTGGTCATTTTCACCAGGAAGGCCGTACCGTTCAGACCTTCGCGATTCGCAAAACTTCCGATCTCTACCTGACAATGCGAGAGAACCACAAGGACGACGATCGGCAATTCCATTTCGTGGGTCACCAGGCCAATAAGCGAATGCTCGAGTCTGTCTGTCGTCGCTGCGATATTCCCGACGACCGACATCACTTCAATTGTGAGTTCTTTGGCAATACAGCCGGAGCAAGCTCCGGTGGCGTGATTTCCCAGAACTGGGATAAATGGACTCCAAGAGACGATGTTTGCGTCGTCGGCGTGGGTTCAGGACTCACGTGGGGGAGCTACTTGATGCGTTTCCACGAGGACGAATAACCAACGATGCTGACCCACGCCGAATTTCTTCGTCGCGACTCGTTCTCGCAGTCGGATCTGCTTGCCTTCGCCTATGGCCGCATGATTAGCGATGCGCCGGAGGGATTTCAGGCGCGTCTCCCCTTGCCGCCCATGCTCATGGTCGACCGGATAGAGCACATCAGCTCGGACAAGAGCCGCGGTAGGATCAGCGCGTCGCGCGACCTGCGTCTCGATGATTGGTTCTTTCATTGTCATTTCCTCGGTGATCCAGTTCAACCCGGTTGCCTTGGACTCGACGGAGTATGGCAGTTGCTCGGTTTCTACTGTGGTTGGCGCGGCGGCGTCGGGGCTGGGCGCGCTCTGGGTTGTGGTGAGGTCGAGTTCTTCGGACAGATTCGTCCTCATGACGTGACGATGCGCTACGAAGTTCAGATCAAGCGGTACACAGAGCTGAAAAAGGCCGGAGCCGCGATGGTCATCGGAGACGCTCAAATTCTCATCGATGACGAGGAAATCTATACAATACAGGGCGCGCGGGTCGGATTGTTTCGCGAGATCGACTATCCGGACTACCCCTTCGAATCCGAGCGATCGCATGGTGGGAAGATGGAACGATGAGTGATCAACCTGTCGCTCTCGTGACCGGCGGCGGAACCGGAATTGGGGCTGCGTGTTGTCGCAGGCTTGCAGCCGAAGGCTTTCGTGTCGGTGTCCACTATCGATCCAGTGAGCAGAAGGCAGAGAAGCTCGCTGGCGAACTCGATGGTGCGTTTACCATTAAAGCCGACCTAATGGATTCGGAGAGCCTCGACGCGCTCGTCAAAGAACTGAAAGAGGTTGCCGGTCGAGTCGACGTGCTCGTCAACAACGCGGGCTACAACGTGAACGCGCCGATGCTCGCCATGAAGCTCGACGAGTACGATGCGGTGGCCAGCGTCGCGCGAGGTACGTGGTATCTGACGAAGCTGGTGTTGCGGCGCTTTATGTTGCGAAAGGGCACTGGACGAATCATCAACATATCGAGTGTCGTCGGTCATACCGGCAACCCTGGGCAGATTCCATACACGATGGTGAAGGCTGGTCTCGATGCCTTCACGAAGTCGCTTGCCCTGGAACTCACGGGTCGCGATATCCTGGTGAATTCGATCGCCCCAGGATTCATCGATACGGAGATGACGGAAGAACTCCCGGAAGAAGTCAGGGAAGCGATCCTGTCGAAGATTCCGATGGGCCGGACCGGCGAAGCCGACGAGATCGCGGATGTCGTTGCATTTTTGGCGACGCGAGGCAGCTATATCAACGGCAGTGTTCTCCATGTAAATGGAGGCATGTACGGTGGGTGATAGGCTGACAAGAGAAGAAGTGCTGGCGATGGTGCCGCAACAGGAGCCATTCCGTTTCATCGACGAGATCATCGAGCTCGATTCGGAGCACATTGTCGCGCAGCATACATTTTCGCCCGATGCGGACTTCTATCGAGGCCACTTTCCGGGTAATCCGATCACGCCCGGTGTCATTTTGATCGAGACAGCCGCTCAGGCAGGGGTCGTCGCGTTCGGAATTTATCTCTACGCGCTCGAGACCTCTCGGGGTGACGTGGACAAGCTTCTGACTATCTTTACGGATTGCAATATCGACTTTTCGGGCGCCGTGAGTCCAGGGGATCGCGTCCAGACGACTGGGCGACTCAAGTTCTTTCGACGAAGGAAGTTGCGCGCCACCTTTGAGATGACGCTCGACGATGGGACAGTCGTATGCTCGGGTGAGCTGTCTGGAATGGGGGTACCGAGATGAGCACGAGGGATGACGTGAAGCGTGTCGTGATCACCGGTCTCGGCGTGATCGCGCCGAACGCGAACGGCGTAGCCGATTTCGAGTTGGCTTTGCGCAAGGGGCGTTCCGGGTTGAAACACCAGGAATCCATGGTCGAGGCGAACTTTGGCTGCACGGTCGCCGGGACTCCCGTGGGCGTCGACGAACTCTGCGATGGAACGTTCTCGCAGGAAGAATTGCTCGCGATGAACATGAATCAACGTTATGCGGGCCTGGCCGCAATCGAAGCCTGGCAGGATGCTGGTCTGGCGAGGCCAGCGGCGGATTCGGATGAAGTCGATTGGCGCTCGGGAGCGATTCTCGGCACCGGCATCGGCGGAATGGATACGATCGCGGAAAAGGTCGTACCGCTCACCAACGCCGGCAAGATTCGTCGGATGGGGTCGGTTTGCGTCGAGCAGGTGATGGCGAGCGGAATTTCGGCCCGACTCTCGGGAATCCTTGCTCTTGGCAATCAGGTCACGACCAACTCGAGTGCCTGCAGTACGGGGACCGAGGCACTCGCGATGGGGATGGAACGTATTCGCGCGGGCCTTGCTGATCGCATGCTCTGCGGTGGCGCGGAAGCGGCGAGTCCCTATATCTGGTCCGGCTTCGACGCGATGCGCGTTCTGAATCGTGGATCTAACGACGAACCGGAAAAGGCTTCGCGACCAATGAGCGCTTCGGCGGGCGGATTCATCCCCGGCGCCGGCGCCGGCGTCGTTCTACTTGAAAGTCTTGAAAGCGCGCAGAGTCGCGGCGCACACATCCATGCCGAACTCGTCGGTCAGGGCATCAACTGCGGCGGCCATCGGATGGGCGGCAGCATGACTGCGCCGAATCCGACGAGCGTTCAGCGGTGTATCCGCGACGCATTAGCGGATGCGGGCGTCAGCCCCGATCAGGTCGACGCCATCAACGGGCATCTGACCGCCACCGGCGCCGACCCCAAAGAGATCGCCTCATGGGCCAAAGCGCTCGAGCGAGTGCCCGGAACACTGCCTCCCATCACGTCGACCAAGAGCATGATTGGTCATGCTCTGGGTGCCGCAGGGGGCATCGAATGCGTTGCATCGATCTTGATGGTGGAACGCGGCTTCATACATCCGTCCATCAATTGCGAAGACGTGCATCCAGAGATCGAGATGCACGCGGCGTCGATACCGCATAGCGCGCTCGAGTTGCCGGATCTCGATATTCTGGTCAAGGCGGGTTTCGGTTTCGGAGACGTCAACGCGTGTTTGGTTTTCAAGCGCTACAAGGCGTAGCGCTCTCGCGGCCCGTCAACGGATCGCATTACGGTCTTTGTGAAGCAGGAAGAGGAGTTGAGCTGATGGAACAATCTGAAGTCATGGAGCGGGTGGTCAAAATTCTCACGCCTTGGGTGAAGGACGAGGCGGCCTTGAGTAGGGTCTCGATGGAAACGAATATTCTCGACGATTTGAAAGTGAACTCGGCGCGACTCGTCGATGTCGTGATCGCTTTCGAGGACGACTTCGATATCGAAATAGCCGATGAGGACGTCGATCAGGTGAACACCGTTGGTGACGCGGTCAACCTAATCTCGGGGAAGCTCTAGTCCGATTTCGGACCTGATCAGTCGAGATGAACCGTAGGCGGATCGTGTGACTGTGGCGAGAATTCCGACAGTCAAGAATTCGGAGGTGCTGCGACGGCACGCTTTACAACGTGTCGTCAGCAAGATCACTGCGCCAGCTTGGCTTGCGTTTACGATACTCGCGATCCGGTTCTATTTTCGGTATAGGATCGCCGACATCGGCGCGGCGCGAGCGCAGTACAGGCAAATCCGTGCTCAGTCGGATTCACCGATGCTGGTCTGTTCAAATCACTTGACCATGGTCGATTCATTTCTCGTGGCATGGGCGCTGGGATCCGGGTTCTATTGGTTTCGACATCCCGATGAGCTGCCGTGGAACACGCCGGAGAGCACAAATTTCGGGAAGAACTGGTTTTCGCGAATTCTGATCTTCGTGACGAAGTGTATTCCGATCACCCGTGGTGGTGCTCGGGAAGACATCGGCGTCGTGCTCGATCGCGTGAAGTATTTGCTTACGAATGGTGAGACGGCGCTTCTCTTTCCCGAGGCGGGTCGCAGTCGGTCGGGTCGTGTAGAGGAGGCCGCGGCGGCCTGGGGTGTCGGCCGCGTTGTCGGCGCGGTGCCCGGTTGCAGGGTGCTTTGTGTCTATCTGCGCGGACGTCAGCAAACGACCTGGAGTAATTTTCCGATGAAGGGCGACGTTCTGGATGTGTCGCTCGTTTGTATCGAGCCGAAGAGTGATGCGAAGGGTGTGCGTCGCTCGCGTGACCTTGCGCGACAGATAACTGGTCAGCTCGTCAGGATGGAGGGAGACTATTTCAATGATCGGAAATGACGTCGTCGACCTTCGAGATCCCGATGCTCGTCCGGAGACTTTTCGTCCGCGTTTCGACGAGCGAGTCTTCTCGCTCGTCGAGCGGCGTGCCATCGCGCATGACGTGGTTCCGATTGCACGGCGCTGGGCCCATTGGGGTGCGAAGGAAGCGGCATACAAGCTCGCAAAGCAGATCGACTCGACTTTTGTGTTTTCGCCCGCACGGCTCGTCGCGAACTTTACGAGCCATGAAGGGGGATCGAATCGGGCTGGCGGAGGGCTAGAGCGACGCGGCTATCTCGAACTACCACCGATGTCCAGGGGTCCGTCTGGAAGTGCGATCATGACTCTGGACTTGCGGAGCTTTGAAACATTCGAGCAAGTCCATGTCGTCGCGGCACCTGCGGGCTCGGACTGGGGCGCGATCGATGTGGCTGTGCGTGAGATCGATCCTCTGACCGAGGATCCAAGCGCGGCCGTTCGCGCGATGGCGATTCGCGAAACCAGCCGCACTCTCGGGGTGACAGAAGAGCGACTCACGATCGGTCGAGATGGTCGCATTCCGACCGTCGGGTTCGATGGCTTGCGAACTTCGTTGTGCCTATCGCTTTCCCATCATGGTAGGTGGATCAGTTATGCGATGAGACTTCCCATCGATGTGCAGCACCAGTCCTGCGGGGCGGACGCTCGAATCGATTCCGTTGGCCTGACGACGGGCCTAGCGTGGGCCGAATGACGACCGAAAAAGATGGCTTCAAAAGAATTGAACGACTCGCCATCGTGAATCGCGGCGAAGCGGCCGTTCGATGCCTGCGTACGGCAAAGAGTCTTCGTGAACGTGAAGGTGGCGGTCTCGAGACCATCGCACTCTATACGGCTCCGGATCGCGATGCGCCTTTCGTGCGGCAGGCCGATCGCGCGGTTGAACTATCCGCAGACGGCGGAGCGGTAGCCGCCTATCTCGATCATGATGCAGTGCTCACAGCATTGCGTGAGGTCGGTGCCGATGCGGTGTGGCCCGGATGGGGCTTCGTTGCCGAGGACCCCCATGTTCGTCGACCGCCTAACGAATGAGGGGATCGTATTTCTCGGCCCCAACGCTGACGCGATGCGATCGCTCGGTGACAAGATTACATCCAAGCACCTCGCAGAAAAGGCGGGAGTACCGGTCACGGAATGGAGCGGCGGTGAGGTCGCGGACGAGGCCGCTGCGCTCGAGCATGCTGAACGTATTGGCTTCCCAGTTGTGCTCAAGGCGACGGCAGGTGGCGGCGGTCGCGGTATTCGGATGGTCGAGAAGGCGAGTGAACTCGCTGAGGCCTTTCGATCGGCGAAATCCGAGGCTGAATCGGCGTTTGGTAATGGCGCGCTTTTCGTCGAATCGATGGTCCAGGGTGGTCGCCACATCGAAGTTCAAATCGCTGCGGATCGCCATGGCTACGCAGTCGCCGTCGGCTGTCGCGACTGCTCCGTGCAGCGACGGCACCAAAAGGTCCTCGAAGAGGCACCGCCGCCCGGCGTTTCCGACGAAATGATTGCTCGTCTCGAAGAATCGGCGGTCCGGCTGGTCAATCACGTCGGTTATCACGGCGTGGGTACGGTCGAGTTCCTTCTGACGGGTGACCACTTTTTCTTCCTCGAAGTCAACCCGCGCCTTCAGGTCGAACACGGCATTACAGAGGTCATCGCGGGTGTCGATCTCGTCGAGATTCAGATCCGCATCGCGCGAGGCGAATCGATCGCCGGGATTCCGATTCAGCGGCGAGGCATCGCCCTGGAGGCGCGCGTCTGTGCCGAAGATCCAGACGAGGGATTCCTACCTTCGCCAGGTCGGATTGCGCTCTTCGAACCGGCTCTTGGACCCAACGTGCGCATCGACTCAGGGGTCATGACGAACAGTGCGATCTCGTCGGATTTCGATTCCCTGATCGCCAAGGTAATCGCGAGCGGCGACGATCGTGCTGAAGTGATCGCGCGACTTTCCTGCGCGTTGCGCGATCTGGAGCTCGTCGTCGAGGGCGGCGCAACAAACAAGGGCTACCTGCTCGATATTCTTGCAAGTGAGGATTTTCGCGCTGGAGGTGTAGATACACGCTGGCTCGATCGTTGGGGCGCAGAGCGACAGAGTATTGCCCTCTCGCATCCGGTGTTGGCGAACGATGCCCTGGTGGCGGCGGCCATTCTCTCCTACCAGCGAACTCGCGCGACGCTGCGCACGGGAATATTTGGCGGAGGTGGGAGCGGCGATAGATTGCCGTCATCCGAGGGTCAGCAGATCGACCTCACCTTCGGTTCAGAGAGCTATCGACTCAAGGTATATGCGATCGGCTCGTGGCGTTACCGGGTTCATATAGAGGGGATGGCCGTCGGGGCCACCATGCGAGAGGAGGGTAAGCACGCAGGTCGCCTGATCATCGACGATCGAATTCGCCGGATTCTTCACGACGTAAACGATCGCGGATTGCGCCTCGAAGTGGATGGTCATCCGATTCGCTTTGGTTCCCAGATGGCTGGGCAGGTTCGATCGGGCACGCCTGCGGTCGTCGTCGCGATTCAGGTCGAGGTCGGCCAGAGTATCGCGGCTGGAGAGTCGCTTGGTCTGCTCGAAGCGATGAAGATGGAGATCGGCTTTCAAGCGCCAGTTGCCGGGACGATCAAGGAAATTCTGGTTCAGAAGGGACAACAAGTCGCTGCCGGCGATCTCATTCTGGTGATCGAAGAATCGGTATTGGACAAGGAAGATACGACGGCGCGTGTCCGCCTCAGTCTTCCCGCTCAGATCGATCCTCTTGCGCGGCTTTTTCGGTCCGAAGCACGCGAGGACGGCCTGCTCGCCCTCGGAGAGCCGGATCTCGAGGCCGCTGATCAGCTAGATCTGGCGTCGCGTCGAATGGCTATCGATACCGCACGTGAAGAGATTCGTCGGGTGCTTCTTGGCTATGACGCGAATCAAGATCGCGCAAAGTTGCTGACCGCGTTTCTCGAAGCGCCTCTTCCGGAAACGATCTCCGAGAGCTTCAGCCGCGAGCTGGCCGAAATTCGTCATGAGGTCACGACTTTTGCAGATGTCGAGTTGCTCTCTATCCGTGCACCGAATGCATCGATCTCGGGCCAATCCGGACCGTCCAACAGTGCGCGCCTGCGCATGTATCTGCGGAGAATCGAAGCCGAGGGCTCAGGCATCGACGAGAGCTTCCTTGATCTCGTGAGAGCCGCCTTGTCTCATTATGGTGTTTCTGACCTTCAGCCTACGGATGGTTTGCGACGTGCGCTGCTTCGTATCCTGGCTTGTCAGGCAGGCAAAAAGCTTCGCCTGGCATTGATTTTGGGCGCTCTAAGACGAATCACGGCGCTCGCACAGAGCGGTATCTATATGGGCGATGACGAGCGCCTGGCACGCGCGCTCAATCGAATCACACGCATGCGTCCTCAAGTCACCGATGTTGTCGGGGATGCAGCGATTGAAGCCGCATATGTCGTTTTCCAAAAACCCGGGATCGAAGAACGCGCGAAGCGCTCATCCAAATCAGTTGAGGATTGGCTTGCGACTGCCGAGGTAGATCTCGTTGCGCCTCCCAGCGGGGTCCTACTCGAGGTGGCTTCGTCACCGCGCCTGGTCTTCGAAAGGGTCGGTCGCTGGATTTCCGGCAGCAATTCGAATCGTCGAGCGATCGCTCTCGCGGCTCATGTTCAACGACGTTATGCGCCTAGTACACCCGACGCGTACCGGGCGGTTCGCGTGGACGGAGAGCCGATTCATTGTGTCGAATACGTGGGAAAGGGCGTTGTACTCGCCGCAACCGGCGATGCCTCGGAAGCGAGCCTTTGGATGGACCGGCTCGTGCGCGGAGCCGATTCACTTCTCGAGCACGATCCAGAAACGCCTATCGTCGCGCTCGAATATCTGATGCCAACCGGAGGCGAGTTCGACTGGGACGAGTTGCTGGTTGCGGTTCAAGATGCATACTCGAATCGCGAGTTTGATTGGCGCATGACGATTGGCGTCTTGACCCCCGATGGAGAAGGCGACGTCTACCGGACGCTGGTACGACGAGACGGGCAAATCGAGGTTGCCGTCGAAAATTACGATCTGCATCCTGAGACGGCGGGGCGAATCGCTCTGGATCGGTACGCGGCGTTCGATCTAGAACGGCTCCAGGCTGAAGAAGGGACGTACGCGTTCTACGGTCGCGCGCACAATGTGCCAGGTGATGAACGTGTGTTCGTACTTGCCGATGCCCGAGATCGTTCTCCTGAACCCGGCCGCGAACTCTATCACCACCTCGCGACCTTCGAGCGCGTGTTCAATCGCGCAGCGCGTCGCTTGCGCACGATTCTCCAAACGCATGACCCACGTCGTCGGCTGCAATGGAATCGCATCGCAATCTTCATTGCCCCTGCGATCTTTGTCGATCCAGAAGTAGCCAGCGATATCGCGCGTCGGCTAGCTCCGGCCACTCGACACCTCGGTCTCGAGAAGGTGCTCGTCAAGCTGAATCGACTCGACCGGGAGCATCCAGACGAACCGGCCGTTCCCTGGGAACTCGTGATCACCGACACTGGGGAACAGCTCGAAGTCGACTGGCGAGAGCCACATCGATCGCGACTGGCGCCCACCCAGGAATACGAACGAAGAGTCGTCGCCGCGCGTCGCCGCAGACTGATCTATCCGTATGAGATCGTGAAGATGCTCACGAGTGAATCGCCGAACGGCTCACGCACAGACGGCTCATTCGAGGAATACGACCTCGACCCCGCGAGTCGCCAGCCGGTCGCCGTGAGCGTGGCCGACCGCCCCTACGGGCAGAATCAGTCTGCTGTCGTGTTCGGTCTGATCCGAACGCCGACTGAAAAAGTGGCTGAGGGCATGTTGCGTGTCCTCGTCCTTTCAGATCCCACGATGGGGATGGGGGCGCTTTCGAGGCCCGAATGCGATCGCCTGGTCGCAGCGTTCGACCTGGCAGAGTCTCTCGATGTACCGCTCGAATGGGTACCCGTGTCGTCGGGCGCGAAAATCGCGATGGATAGCGGGACCGAAAATCTGGACGCGACCGCCCGCGTCGTTCGCCGCATCGTCACTTTCACTCAGGCCGGGGGCATCGTTCATGTGATCGTGCAGGGCGTCAACGTGGGAGCACAGAGCTATTTCGATGCGCTGGCAACGATGATGATGCATACGAGAGGTGTGCTCATCATGACGCAGAACGCGTCGATGGTCCTGACCGGTCGCGCTGCACTCGAAGCCTCTGGAGCGGTTTCTGCGGAGGACGAAATTGCGATCGGTGGGTTCGAGCGAATCATGGGCCCGAATGGTGAAGCACAATATTTCGCGCGAAATCTGGCCGATGCCTATCGAATTCTGTACGAGCACTATCGGTACACGTATGTGGTTCCCGGGGAAAGCGGCCCGCGTATTTTCGCGACCTCCGATAGTCGATCACGATCGATCGGAGATTCACCGATCGCGATCGCAGATTCCGATGGGCTTGCAACTGTCGGCGAGATTTTCGATGACGAAACGAATCCTGGCCGTAAGCGACCCTTTGCTATGCGCGGCGTGATGAATTCGTTGATCGATGGCGACGGGGGGTATCTCGAGCGCTGGAACGCCTGGGTCGGAGCGGAAACCGCGATCGTCTGGGACGCGCACGTCGGAGGGCAACCGGTTGCACTGATTGGCATCGAAAGCCGCAATGTCCCCCGCTACGGCTATCACCCCGTAGATGGACCCGAAGCGTGGAACGGCGGGACACTCTTTCCGCAATCGTCGAAGAAGGTCGCGCGTGCAATCAACGCTGCGAGCGGTAACCGTCCCGTCGTCGTATTGGCGAATCTTTCTGGCTTCGATGGATCTCCAGAATCTCTGCGAAAGATGCAGCTCGAAAATGGTGCTGAGATTGCGCGAGCAGTCGTGAATTTCCAGGGACTGATCTATTTCGTCGTTGTCTCGCGCTACCACGGCGGGGCGTACGTCGTCTTTTCTCAAGAGCTGAATGACAACATGAATGCTGTCGCACTTTCAGGATCGTATGCTTCGGTCATCGGTGGAGGACCCGCCGCAGCTGTCGTGTTCAGTCGTGAGGTCAGGGCACAGGCTTTCGATGATCCGCGGGTGAAGGACATGACCGAGATTGCTCGGCGTGATCCGAGCGAGGTGAACCGGGCGGCACTCGAGTCCGTGTTGCGTGAGGTCACTCTGGAAAAGCAGGCATCGATGGCTGTCGAATTCGATTCGGTCCATACGGTCGAACGTGCGCGCGAAGTGGGTTCGCTTTCGGAGATCTACGCGCCAGCCGAGCTGCGCCCCAGGTTGATCGCAGCTCTCGAAGAGTCGCATCGCGGCCATTCCGGTTAATCGCGAATTGGGCAAGCGTGAGGATTGGCAGTCCATATCTGATTCGCCGATCCGTTTCCGAGATCGAATTTTGCTAGGGCTTCTCTCGGCGATTAGTTGGGTCTTCGAGCGGCTCTCGATCGATTCTGCGGTCGCGTTGGGTGCATGCTTCGGAGGTGCCTGGCATTTGCTGGGTGGCCCGCGAACTCGTCGCGTTCGAGAGCAGATGGAATTCGCTCTTCCCGAGTACGATGTCGCCGAACGCGAAGGCTGGGCGCGCGAAGTATTTGTCCATCTGGGTAGAGGACTCGCCGAGCTCATATTGCTGCGAGGTCGTCAGCGCGCCGCACTGCTCGAGCGCGTTGAGATCGAGGGTCTCGAAAATCTGGAGGAAGCAGAGCGGCAGACGCCGTCGGGTGGAGTGCTGATCGTCACGGCACATTTCGGAAATTGGGAGCTCGCATGTGCGAAGGCCGCGGCGCATGGGATTCCGATTTCGGTCGTCTATCGGGGCTTGCACCAACCCGCTCTCGACAGCGCGATGCTCGGGCTTCGTGGGTTGGCCGTGGAGTCGTCCGGTGAGCAGGCAATTCTCCAACAGATTCCGATGGGTCGGGCGGGACTCCGCATCATTCGAGCACTCGACGCCGGACACAAAGTCGTTGTCCTGCTCGATCAGGATGCCCGGCGTGAGGAGGGCGTGTTCGTGTCCTTTTTCGGACACTCGGCGAGCACTCGGTCTGGGGCGCTTGCGCTCGCGGCACTGCGAGGCGTTCCAGTCGTGCCTGTCTTCGTGCGCCGAGCCGCAGACGGGCGGACCCACCGATTTCAATTGCATCCGGCGCTCCAGCTCGCGCCCGGGGCTACCGATGACCAGGAAGTATTGCGGCAACATGTGCAGCAGGTTACCGCCGCGATCGAAAAGGCAATTCGAGCTTCTCCCGGTCAGTGGATCTGGACTCATCGGCGCTGGCGAACCCAGCCCGCCGTCGCCGAACGGAGCGTCGCGGTCGACTGAAAGAGGCGCTCTCATCAACGCGAGGGTTCACTTTTTCGCGTTTTCACGAATCGAAGCGCGCCTCCCTCACAGCGATTCTTCTCGTTCTGTCCCTTTCCATTGGAGGCTGCGCGCATTCGCAGCTGGCCATCAATCCAATGAAGGCAGAACTAGATGCCTGAACGAACGCGAAAGCCATCGCCAATGTCGAACAGGCAAAGCTCTTTCGGGAAGCAGAGACCGAGCGCGCG
>JAQBEG010000550.1:0-13040 GCA_032123985.1 Deltaproteobacteria bacterium | reverse complement strand
CCGAGCAGCCATCCGCTCTGGTAGAAGAGCGGGCTGTCTCGGAACATCAGCAAACCCGTCGGTTTGTCGTGTTTCATCGACTCGAGGAGAACGCTGCTCGGTGTGCCAATGACGCATCGAGTTCGTCCGAGCGCTTCGGTGAAGCTGTCCCGCGCGTCGAATGTGCAGGATGGTGCAATCGATTGGATCGTCGTGCGAAGTTCATCGTCGAAGACGCGCACCAGCGTTCGATGCCCAGCTCTTTCGAGCGCCGCACCGCAGGAGCGAAGAGCCACCAGGAGATCAGCTTTCTCTCGATCACTCACGTAGGCAGTCCTGGCGGTCGTCAACAAGAAATCGAACTCGGGCTCCACATTCGCGGATCGAACGTTCATCTTGGTTTGGATGCGTTGATTCGCATAGCTCAGCAATTCGATTCCCCGCGCGTGGTTCCGACTCCCAATCCAGCGCAGTTGGCCGTTGCCGATCGTCGCGACCGCATCATGGATGATCGGCTCGAAGAGGCCGGTCGCCCCGCCATTGCCGAGGGCCGCCAGACTCGGGTTCGAGTAGAGATTCGCCCATTCGAGCGGTCCGTCGATGAGCAGAAGTGTAGGGATCCCGAGCCGGCGAGCCTCGAAGATCCAGCGATTGCTTTGCGGGCGACAATAGTTTTTCGAGATGACAAGCCGACATTCCGGAAGGAGTGCCCTGATTCGTGCAGCATTGCGGGATTTCTGAAATCGAAAGCGCGACTTCATCGCTCGAGGGATCGTGCCCGCGAAGGACTCGAAGGATCTGCGCGAAGCCAGCACGAGGAAGAGAGTTCGAGATTGCATCGCGCTCATGAGAGTCGCTCGGAGAGTGTGTCGTTGATCCGGGATGCCAGATCATGGAACGCGGCCTCCTCGGTCAGATGGGCTTCGGCATGGGCGCGACCCGCGCGCGCCACGCTTGCTGCTGTGTCCGGCTCGGATATCCACTCGACCAATGCTCGAGTCCACTCGATTTTGCTGTCCGCAATCCGAAGGCCACGAGGACTGGCACTCTCGAGTCCTTCTGCGCCGATCGACGTCGTGATGAGCGGGCGCCCGTAGGCGAGGGCTTCGACGTTTTTGATCTTCAGGCCGCTTCCGAAGCGGATCGGATTGATTGCGATGTCGATCTTTGGCCAGAAGAGATCGATCGATTCGATCGGGCCGAGGAGGACGACGCCCTCGTGTCGTGGATGCCACGCGTGGCAGACCTGGCCCGCGACAGCCAACTCGACCTGGATTCCGAATCGCGATCGAATCTTCGGCCAGATCTCGGCAACGAACCAATCGAGTGCGTCCCGATTGGATTCATCGCGTCCGCCGAGGAAGCCGATGCGCAGTGGCCCCGGGCCGATCACAGGTCGATTGGGGAGGATGGGTAACGCGATACCGTGAGGCACGACGATCACGGTCTTTTTGGGCAGGAGATCGTCAAACAGGGCCGCCTCGGACTTCTGGATTGCCAGGATCGCATCGTAGGATTCGAGCGCGCGTACCTCGTCACTCGCAGAGATGTCGCGGGCGACAGTCGCGCCCGCGGCGCGGTAGCGCTCGGCTCGGCGATGAAGAACATCGTGCGTGTCGATCCAGTAGCGAGGTGGCCGGTCTGTTGTTTTGGAGTCGTCGCGCGGGAACACGCAGTAGGAAAGACGCAGAAATTCGACGATGACGATCCGTGGACTGCGTTCTCTGATCACCGATTGAACGAAAGCGCGGCGCCCCGGTGAATCACCACGACCCAGCATCGGGTCGGCCGCGATTGCAGGCGTCTGCGGATTTTGTTCGAGGCGCGCTAGGCGCCTCAAGCGATTTCGGATACCGCGCCAGAGTGTTGTTGAGTGAGATGGCCGACTCACGACCTCGAGGCCGGTCGTCGAGGAGAGGAACTTCGAGAGGAGAACGCGTTCCGAGCCTGTCACTCGGCCGACGTAAACGCACGTAACACGTTCCCGGAGACGCGCGAGATGAACGATGAGCGCGGCGATCCTCTGCTCGGATCCAATCGATCGGTGCCAGAAGCGGCGGTCCGTGATGAAGAGAATATCGATCTGATGTCTGGGATCGGAGCGATCGACGTGACCGCCTTGCGTCGACGGCGGCGGCTTCAATTACGCTGACCTCTCGCCGGCAGAGCGTCCGGCGGGGAGTGAATGGGCTGCGCTTCGCGCAAGATGCTTTCGCCCAGGTTGCCATCGGCGGCCAGGCGGTAGAAGTCGGCGAAACGATCGAGACTGCGCTCAAGATCGAGATTCGGGGCGACCCGGGCCCGACCGTGACGAATGAGATCTTCGCGTAGGTCCGGATTGTCGAGTAGCGCGGCGAGATTCTCGGCGAGGGCGGCCGGGGTGCGCTCTGACTGCCTGAATTCGATTCCCGGTCGGCCGATGATATTCGATTGACCCTCGAAGGGCGTGATCAAAACGGGCCGTTCGCAGGCCATCGCCTCGAGCACGACGTTTGGCATGCCTTCTCTAGAGGAAGCAAGAACGACGACATCCGCGACCGCATAGACTTCGTTCATATCGTCTCGAACGCCGGTGAAGTGGACGCGGTCGGGATGCGGCGAAGCAGCGACGAGCGCTTTCAATCGACGGTTGAATCGATGGAGGTTCGGATTGTTTCGGTCGTGGCGCGGCCCGACCAGGAGCAGCTCCGCATCTGGATGTCGATCCTGTAGTTTCGTCCAGGCCTCGATGAGGAGATCGATGCCTTTCCTAGGACAGATCGCGCCGACAGAGAGGATGACCGGTCCCGGCCCGGTGATCCCCAGAGCGTTGCGCGCATGCGAGCGCGCGTCATCGTTCTCGCAGCGTCGAAATCGATCGAGATCGACGCCGTTTGGAATGACAGCGATCGGAGTTCGGACGCCGAGTTCCAGAAGAGTCGCGCGAATCGGTTCGCTATTCGTGACGACGCCGTCGAAGATGTCATAGAACTGCTTGAGCATCGTTTTTTTCAGCCATGTAAGGATGCTGGATCGATGGCGCGCGGGTCGCGCGATCTGAATCGCGTAGACGATGGGAATGTCGAGTCGTTTGAGTCGCCATAGCCAGAAGAGTGATTCGAGACGTTCGAAGGAATGGATCTGAATGACGTCCGGGCGTGTAACCGGATTTCGACACAGGCCGATGAGGGCTCGAAAATACGTCGACGTGCGTAGGACGCCGGTGACGGGAGGGAGACGCACGCGGTGAACCGGTGTGCCGTCGACGTGATCTATCGGTAGCATCGATCCGATCGAATCGTCGCTCCAACCGAGATGCTCCTCGGTATGGAAGTCATCTTTGGTTCGACCCGTTCCTGCCAGGACCCGCGTATGTACGTCACGCTTTCGCAGTCCCGGCTGATAGCGCATGAAGCGCAGTGGCCCGCCCCCAAATGTTGGGTAGAAGATAGGCAGGGCCATGCACAGCTTCAGCATGCTTCGAACGACTCCAGGCGAGGAATTTAGTCGAGCTAAGCATAGACCGGGTGGCTGGGCGCATGGGCCAGCCTGAAATCAAAAAAACATGGCGTCGAGCGAAATCGCACCTGGGCCGATCAGCAGAAACATCAGACAGACCACGGCGAGGTTGGCCGTGTATTCCGCGCCCGGCGGATCGTTGGTGATCAGGTAGCCAGCACCGCGATGTCCGACGATGCCCGCGACGAGCATGGTGATGATGAGGACCAGACACGCCGGACGCGTGGCGAGTCCGAGAGCCAGAAGCAATCCGCCGGCGAGTTCCGATGTCATGGCGATACGCGCCTGAACGCCCGGCATCGGCACCCCAAGCTTCTCGAGCCACCCCGCGAAGCCCTCCATTGTTCCCGATCCGACGATGCCGAGCTTGCCGAGTGCGTGGACCACGAAACACAGTCCGATCGCGACCCGCCCGATCAAAAGGGCTGTGTCGATGAGGAGCGCATTCGTGCCATGGAGGAGTGCGGCGAGGTCCATTGGGATTTCCTTTCGAGAATCGCGGGTTTTTAGCACAGACGGCCGCGCCGAATGAGTTCGCCCGAATGCCGATGGGTGATTGAGACGCCGGTCAATTGCCTCCATACTCCCCCCGCAACCCACCGCGGAACCCGAGCGTGTAGCCTGGAATCCGCGGGTTCTGATTCCCTAGAGAGGTCGAGATGAGTGCGTCTTCCGAGCCGGTCTTCGAGCGTGTCGAAGCCAACGCCGATTTTCCCGCGATGGAGCGGGAGATCCTCGATTTCTGGGAGCGGAACGACGCCTTTCAAGAGAGCGATCGACGGCGCGCGGGGAGTCCATCGTTCGTCTTCTACGATGGCCCACCCTTCGCCACGGGTACGCCGCACTACGGCCATCTACTTGCGGGCACGATCAAGGACATCGTGCCGCGCTTCTGGAGTATGCGAGGGCATCGTGTCGAGCGTCGCTTCGGCTGGGATTGTCACGGTCTTCCGATCGAAGCGCTTGCGCAGGCGGCGCTCGGACTCTCCGGTACCGGCGAAATCCTCGAGCACGGAGTCGACGTATTCAACGAGCAATGTCGCAGCATGGTTCAGACCTACGTTGCCGAGTGGCGGAAAACCGTACTGCGAATGGGCCGCTGGATCGATTTCGACAATGACTATAAAACCATGGACGTCGACTACATGGAATCGGTGTGGTGGGTCTTCAAGCAACTTTGGGACAAGGATCGCGTCTACAAGAGCTATCGGATCATGCCCTATTCGTGCAAGCTTGCGACGCCCTTGTCGAACTTCGAGGCGAACAAGAACTACAAGGACGTTCAGGATCCGGCGATCACTGTTCGACTACGTGTCATCGAAGGGCAAGAGTCGATCGTAGCGAATCTGAAAGACCAGACCGCGCTCTACCTCACGGCGTGGACGACCACACCCTGGACCCTGCCCGAGAACCTCGCGCTGTGTGTAGGACCGGAGATCGTCTACGTCGTTGTCGAAGATCTCGAGACCTCCGATCACCTGATCTTTGCCGAAGCGAGATTGGCCGCGTACGACAAAACACTGGCCACGGTCCTGTCCGATGGCGCGCAGGAAGATGGGCAGCTGGGCGAGAAGTATCGACTCGTGCGCCGCGTGAATGGGGCCGATCTCGTGGGTCTGCGGTACGAACCACTCTTTCCGTATTATGCAGATCAGGCTGGCAGCTTCGTCGTACTCGAAGACGGATTCGTGACGACTGAAGACGGCACGGGCATCGTGCACATGGCACCGGCCTACGGAGAAGATGATTTCCGCATCTGTCGACTAGCCGGAATTGAATTGGTCGATCCGCTCGATGCCGAGGCACGGTTTCTGGAGCCGGTCACGGAGTATCTGGGTCTATTCTGCAAGGACGCTGACAAGCCGATCATCAAGAGACTGAAGGACGAGGGAAATCTCGTCGACCAGAGCACGACGGTGCATAGCTACCCATTTTGCGAACGAACCGACACGCCGCTCATCTATCGCGCGATCGAGGCCTGGTACGTAAAGGTCGAGGACCTGCGCGAAGATCTCATGGCCCTCAACGACGAGATCCGCTGGGTTCCGGACTACGTGGGTTCGAATCGCTTCGGCAATTGGCTTCGAGATGCGAAAGATTGGAATATCAGCCGCAATCGGTTTTGGGGCTCTTGTATTCCCGTCTGGATCAACGTTGACGATCCCGCAGACACAATCTGCGTGGGTTCTCGCGCGGAGCTAGAGGCGCTCTCGAACGTCGCCGTCGATGATCTGCATAAACACATCGTGGACGAGATCGTCATAGAGCGTGATGGGAAAACCTATCGCAGAACGCCGGAAGTGCTCGACTGTTGGTTCGAGTCCGGCTCGATGCCCTACGCACAGCAGCACTATCCATTCGAACGCGAAGATGATCTGGACTCGTTCTTTCCAGCACACTTCATCGCGGAAGGGCTCGATCAGACGCGCGGATGGTTCTATACGACGCTCGTTTTGGGACTGAGCATTTTTGGAAGGAGTCCCTATCGCAACGTGATCGTGAACGGGATGATTCTGGCCAGCGATGGCAAGAAGATGTCGAAGAGTCTCAAGAACTATCCCGATCCGAACGAGGTACTCGATTCGTTCGGGGCCGATGCATTGCGGGCCTATGTGATCGACTCGCCGGTCGTTCGCGCAGAGGAGCTGCGTTTCGAGGAGACGGGTCTCAAGGAAATCGTACGCACCGTCGTATTGCCCTACTGGAACGTTCTGTCGTTCTTTACGACCTATGCGAGTATCGATGGATACGACCCAAGGACCTGGCAGGCCGCGCCGGTGTCCGAACGTCAGGACCTCGATCGTTGGATTCTCTCGGTTCTTCAGAGTCTTGTTCGCGACGTGAACGAGGAGATGGAGGCGTATCGTCTGTACACGGTCGTCCCTCGGCTCGTGAGCTTTATCGACGATCTCACGAATTGGTACGTTCGAAGTTCACGTGCTCGCTTCTGGAAAACAGAAGACGATCAAGACAAGCAGAATGCCTTTGCAACACTGTATGAGGTCTTGACGACCTTCTCGAAGGTGCTCGCACCGTTTATGCCCTTCTTGACCGAAGTCGTATATCAGCGGCTCGTTCGGCCTGTCGATCCTTCGGCGCCGACGAGCGTGCATTGGTGCGATTATCCTCAATTCGATGCAGCGGAACTGGACGAGGTTCTAGAGCGGCGGATGAAGACGGTTCGCGCCGTGTCTACCCTCGGGCGGCGTGTGCGTGAAGACCACAAGATCAAGGTTCGTCAGCCACTTCGTGAGCTCAGCGTCGTTCATCGTGACAAGTCGGTCCGAGACGATGTCGTTTCCGCCGCCGCTCTGATCGCCAGCGAACTCAATGTCAAGAAGGTTTCCGTGGAAGCGGATGAGAGCGCATTCGCCTCGGTTACGGTCAAGCCGAACTTCAAGACGCTCGGGAAGCGATGTGGACCGAAGCTCAAGGAGATCGGCCCTGAACTCGCGGGCTGGGGATTCGACGAAGTCAGTCGGCTGGAAGCAGGCGAGTCGATCCTCGTCGTCGGAGAGGAGCTCCGTCTCGAGGATGTCATCTTCCAGCGGGCTACCAAAGGAGACGCCGCGACGGCGACCGATGGTGAGTACACGGTGGTCTTGGATACAGCGCTCGATGATGTACTTCGCAGGGAGGGCATGGCGCGTGACGCGATCAATCTCCTGAACAATGTGCGTAAGGACAAGGGGTTCGAAGTATCCGATCGCGTCCGAATTGCGTGGGCGTGTGAGGATGCCGAGGCGGCCAGGGCACTCGAGGAACATGCGCTTTTGATCGCGCGCGAAGTACTGGCGACTGACTTTGCCCCGTTGAGCGAGGTCGCGAATGGTGATGAGATGCAGCTTGGCGAAGCGACCGTTCGCTATTCGATCGAGCGCGCGGGCTGATTGGATCAATTTCTGAGCAATAGAGAGGAATTTCGATGGCATTCGTTACGAGCGAAACCAAGGACGGCATTTGCATCCTTCGACTTGATCACGGCAAACCCAACTCGATCTCGAAGGCGGTGGCCGACGAGCTGATCGGCGGACTCGATGACGCCGAAAAATCCGCTGAGGCGGTAGTGATTTTCGGCAGAGCGGGGATGTTCAGCGGTGGATTCGACCTTCCCACGATGAGCGAGGGGCCATCCGCGGCGCGCGCGATGTTGAAAGCGGGCGCGACGCTCTTGATGTCGATCTACAACCATCCCAAGCCCGTCGTTATCGGCTGTGCCGGTCACGCGATCGCGATGGGGGCTTTCATCGTGATGGCCGGTGATGAACGTATCGGGGCGACCGGGAAATTCAAGATTGGCATGAACGAGACTGCGATCGGAATGACGCTTCCGACCTTCGGATTCGAACTGGCTCGCGCACGCCTTTCAAAGCGCCATTTTGATCGCGCGGTGGTTAATTCGACGATCTACGATCCGGCCGGTGCGCTCGAAGTTGGCATCCTGGATCGACTCGTTTCACCGGAAAGGCTCGAAGCCGAGTGCGTCGAAGCGGCGACGAGGCTGGCCGGGCTGAAACAGCCCGCTTTCCGAAATAACAAGCGGATCGCGCATTCAAAGACGGTCGATAGAATTCTCTCCAGCCTGGATGAAAATCTGGATGCCCTGATGCCCTCATAATCGACAGGTCGGTTTATCGAATTGGCGATCGAGTCGTCGCGGCCGCAGGAGATTGGATCATGCAGCTAAATGGAATCGCCCATTTTCAGCTCACCGTGAGTGATATGGAACGCTCTCGGGCGTTCTATGCACCACTTCTCGAACTCTTCGAGATGCAAACCCTGATCGACAGCGAGACGTATTTCTATTGCATCGGGAGTCGCACGGGCATCGCGATCTCGCCGATCGATGAGAAACACGGGGGCGATACATTTGATCAGCGCCGAGTTGGCCTTCATCATCTCTGCTTTCGCGCTCGTGAACGCGAGCACATTGACGAAATATTTGGCTTCGTTGAGGCGCTCGGTGCCAGGATCGTTCATCCACCACGCGAGGACGGATTTGCGCCGGGCTATTATTCTCTGTTATTCGAGGATCCGGACGGAATTCGGATCGAAGTGAACTACGTACCGGGGCGAGGGCATCTCTCCGCGGAAAAATCCGCCTGAACCAACCCGAGAGGAACAAATTCGATGCGTGCTGCAGTGCTCGAAAAGAACCAACAGCCCCTGCTAATCGTGGACGACGTCGAGATCGAAGGACCTCGCGCGCGTGACGTCGTCGTCAAGATTTCGCATTGTGGGATCTGCCATTCTGATTTGACGATGATCGACCTCCCGGCCGGGGGGCAGCTTCCGTCGGTCTACGGTCACGAGGCAGCGGGCGTCGTAGAGGAAGTTGGAAACGCCGTGACCCGTCTTTCGAAGGGCGACAAGGTCATGCTGACTCCGATTCCGTCGTGCGGGCATTGTTATTACTGCGTGCGAAGTGAGTTCTCGCTGTGTGTCGATGGGCAGAATTTCATGAGCGGTCTTCGAGCGGATGGGACGACGCCGCTATCACGGGGTGGTGAACCCGTGTTTCAGGGCTTTGGTCTGGGGGGATGGGGAGAGTACGCAGTCATCGACGAAGGTCGAGCGATCATGGTGCCCGATGACACACCCCTCGAGATCGCCTGTGTGATTGGTTGTGCGATTCAGACCGGTGTGGGTGCCGTACTCAATACCGCGAAGGTGGAAGAGGGTGCGACGGTCCTGGTAATGGGGCTGGGTGGGATCGGGATATCGATCGTGCAGGGTGCTCGGCTCGCGAACGCGGCGCGCATCATCGTTTCGGATCCGGTCGCGGAGCGGCGCGACTACGCCTCCAATTTCGGAGCGACGGATATTCTCGACCCGAAGCAGGACGACGTCGTCATGCGTGCCATCGAGCTGACGGGCGGAATCGGGGTCGATTACGCCTTCGAAGCGGCTGGCAGCGCGTCGCTGATTTCGGCGGGGCTTGCTGCGAGTCGGATCGGCGGCACGACGGTGATGGTCGGAGCAGCGATGGATCCGCTCGAGCTCCCGATGCCAGCGATACTCCTGAGCCAGGAAAAGAAGCTGATCGGCTCGCTGCTCGGATCCTGCAACGGCCATCGCGATGTCCCGCGCTTCCTGGCGCTCTGGCGCAAGGGAGCTCTCGACCTCGAGAGCATGATCAGCAATCGACGTCCGGTGCAGGACGTAAACCTCGGCCTCGACGATATGCGAGCTGGTCGAGGGCTGCGCACGGTTCTCGAGCTTTAATTCTTCTTCGGCCCGCCTGTCAGCGCGTCACGACCGATCGCCGGTTCGATGAACTGCGAAAAATCAGGACCACGACGAAGTGCGTGGCCACCATCCACGTTGATTGAGACTCCGGTGATCCAGCGCGACTCTGGGCCAATCAGGAAACGCGCCAGATGAGCGACGTCCTCGGACTGGCCGACGTCTTCCATTGGCGTGTTCTGGATATATGAAGCATAGACGGCACTGTCGCGGGGAATTCCTTGCATGAGTTCGGTCTCGATGAAGCCGGGACGAATCGAGTTGAAGCGAATTTTTCGCGATCCGAATTCGTCTGCCGCGTTCTTCATCATCTCCTCGATGCCAGCCTTGCCGACGCAATAGGCCCCAAAGTAGGGATGCGTGACATGCCCGGCGATCGATGACATTCCAATGAACGAGCCTCCGCCGGCCTCCACCATCAATGGGGTCGTGTGCTTTACGCAGAGCATCGTGCTGAGTACGTTCAGATGGAGCACGCGAATGAATTCGTTCGTGTCTTGAAGGTGGTAAGGGCCCATACCGCCGCCGCCGCCGGCATTGGCGATGCACCCATCGAGGCTGCCGCTCGGTTCGGCCGCTCTGGCAACGATACGCTTCACATCGTCTTCGTCCGTGACGTCGCCGGTCGCTGTCTGAATGCTGCCGCCATGGCCGAGCCCGATCTCGATCTTTTTGGCGCTCGCGTCCAGTTTTGCTTCTGTGCGACCACAAATCGTGACCGCGGCGCCGTCCGCGGCGAGGCGAGCGGCGCAGGCCGCCCCGATTCCGCTGCCGCCACCGGTGACGAGTACGGCCATGCCCTCGAGCCCGCCCGATGGGATGGAACCCTTCTTTACATCTGTAACCATTTCCTGCTCCTTCACGCAGTTCCCCGATTCAGGCCGACGAGGATAACGCGAACGAGATCTGCGGCGATCGGTCCAGGGATTGGGTTATTGTCGGAGGTCCCGGGTGCGCAGTGAGCGCCGTCCCGATGACCGCGATTCGAGGGCGGTCCCATTTGCAAAGGAAAATACGATGTCGATCCGAATGACCGTCCAGCTCCCTATCAAGAATGGCAAAGCGGCTGAATTCGAGGCCGCGGCTGGACCCGCGCTGGCCCGCGTCCGTGCAGAAGATTCTGGCTGCGAGATGTATGACCTCTTTCGGAGCGTGGACGACGACACGCGGTTCGTGATGGTCGAGAGCTGGGCGGCCGAGGCCAATCTGGAGGCCCACAAGACGTCGCCCGCGATGCGCGACATCGTCAAGGCATTCGGAGCCTTTCTCGCCGGCGCACCGGTGATGCATCAATACGAGGCATGATCGGCGACGACGAGGCGATTGCGCGCGCGCTCGAGGACGTGAGCGTTCCGACACTCATGCTTTCTCTGGTGCATCTGACCGGTGACCCAAAATGGATCCGTGGTGAGATCAAGCCTCAGGGCATCTTTTTGAATGAAGTTCAGGGCTTCATGCCCGAGGAGATGCAGGCGCAGGCGCGCAGCCTCGCGCTCGAAGCAATCAAGGCCTATCGCGATGGCGGTTGCATTTTGCCGCCGCCGCCGAGTTACGAGCTCATCCAGGAGATGATGAGCTGGCTCGTCTGCGATGACGTCCCGCAAGAGTACCTACCGATGATGCTCGAGGAGATGGAGCTCGACGGTCGGGACGCTCGTGCGGTCGGATGGGATGATGTGAGCGCCGCCGCACGGTCCGAATTTCCGGTCGTTGTGATCGGCTGCGGGCAATCGGGTCTGCTCGCCGGAATTCGGCTCGAGGAAGCCGGCATCCCGTTTACGATCATCGAAAAGAATCCCGCAGTCGGAGGCACGTGGTACGAGAACACCTATCCCGGTTGTCGCGTGGACGTCGGCAATCATTTCTACTCCTATAGTTTCGAACCCAGCGACCATTGGTCCGAGTTCTTCTCGCGAAAGCCGGAGCTCCAGGCCTATTTCAATGAAGTATTGGATCGGCACGGGCTGAGGCCCTCTATTCGATGGGAAACGGAGGTTGTTTCGGCGCGTTGGGACGAAGAGTCCGGTACCTGGGCGGTTCAGACGCGCGACAAGCAGGGCAGGGAAGACACACTCACTGCGCGCGCAGTCATCAGCGCGGTCGGTCAGCTGAATCGCGCGAACATGCCGGATATTCCCGGTCGTGAAAATTTCGAGGGCCCCTCCTTCCATTCATCGAAGTGGGATCACTCGGTTGATTACAAAGGCAAACGAGTCGCGGTGATCGGCGCGGGCGCGAGCGGTTTCCAGATCGTGCCGACCATTGCCCCCGACACCGCGCACGTCACCGTTTTTCAAAGAACCGCGCAGTGGATGTTTCCGAATCCCAACTACCACAAGCAGGTCGGCTCCGGCGTCCAATGGGCGATTCGAAATCTTCCCTTCTACGGTCGCTGGTATCGCTTCCTGCTCTTCTGGCCTGGTTGTGACGGCGGTCTATTGGCTGCGCGGATTGATCCTGACTATCCGGATCAATCCAGGGCGGTGAGTCCGATCAACGAAGCAACGCGCCAGATGTTCACGGATTGGATCGTGAGCCAGCTAGGTGATGACAAGGAGCTGATCGACAAGGTCGTCCCGGACTATCCGCCGACGGCGAAGCGAACGCTGCAGGACAACGGCAGTTGGCTTGGCGCCTTGATGCGGGACGACGTCGAACTCGTTCGCGACGGCATCGCACGGATCGAACGCGATGCGATCGTGCTCGAGGACGGCCGCCGAATCGAGGTCGATCTGATCGTATACGCCACGGGGTTTCAGGCGAACAAGATGCTCTTTCCGATGGAGATCGTTGGCCGTAACGGCGTCGTTTTGTCGGAGCATTGGGGAGAGGAACCAGCGGCCTATCTCGGCATCACGGTACCGGGCTTCCCTAACCTCTTCTGTATGTACGGTCCCGGTACCAACCTCGCGCATGGTGGCAGTCTGATCTTCCACTCCGAGCGTCAGATGCGTTATATCTCAGGCTGCCTCAAGGCCCTGATTCGAGACGGCTGCCGCGCGATGAGCCCCGCCAGGCCGTTCATGACGAATACTACGAACGGACGCAGAGGGAACTCGACACGCTCGTCTGGTCGAGCCCCTTTGTGAAACACTCGTGGTACAAAAACGCCCATGGCCGAATTCATATTCTGAGCCCCTGGCGTCTCGTGGATTACTGGAGCTGGACGCGAGAACCCAACCTGGAAGACTTCGAGTTCAGCTGAAGCGCGCTTGACTTGAAGTGCACTTCAACGGCTAGGCTCGCCAGATGAACGAATACGAATCGGCAGACTCGACCTTGGCGCCCGAAGCGATCGACCCACTCGAGGTCTGCAC
>JAQBEG010000549.1:0-3353 GCA_032123985.1 Deltaproteobacteria bacterium | reverse complement strand
ATGACCGAATCGAGACCGATCCCCTCGTCACCGAGCGCGGTGGCGATCAGGCCTGGGACAGCGGGCTCATCACGTGCGGTCAATCTAATAAATGCTCTGCCGCGCAACTCTGCATCCGGCACGACGGGCTTCGGGCCAATGTGCTCGGGCAGATATGAAAGCGGGGAGACGCGTCCACTTCCGCCTCAACGGATTTCACGCGCGATCTCCATCAGGTCCGCAACGACCGCGCTCGCGGTCGGCATCTCGCCGGCGCCCGCGCCGTAATACAGCGTCGACCCAACGGCATTGCCTCGAACTTCGACGGCATTCATCGCACCATCGACCTTCGCGAGAAGACTCAACGCCGGCACCATCGTCGGCTGTACGCGTGCCTCGATCCGCTCGCTGCCGTCCGGACTGCGATGGCATTTCGCAATGCCGAGAAGCTTGATGCGGTAGCCGAACTCCGCGGCCAGTTCGAAGTCGATGGGCAAGAGCCCGCGAATCCCCTCGGTGGGAATTTCCTCGAAGGTCAATTCCGCACCAAAAGCCATCGTCGCGAGCAGTACGAGCTTGTGTGCGGCGTCGATGCCTTCGACGTCGAACGTGGGATCGGCTTCGGCATAACCCAGTTCCTGGGCTCGCTTCAATACGACATCGAAGCTTTCGCCAGTCGACTCCATCTCTGTGAGTACATAATTCGTGGTCCCGTTCAGGATCCCGAGCACGGTCTCGATCTGATTCGCGGCGAGTCCCTCTCGAAGCGAACGCAGGATCGGAATCCCGCCGCCCACGGCCGCCTCGAAAGCGATATCGCAGCCCGCAGCCGCAGCCGCCCCAAAAATTTCGCGCCCATGGAGCGCGAGCAACGCCTTGTTGGCCGTCACGACATGTTTCCCGGCAGCCAGCGCCTCGAGGATGAATTTGCGCGGAACGTCATAGCCGCCGATCAACTCGATCACGATCTGAACATCGGGGTCGGCAATCAACGCCGAGGCATCGGCGTCGAAGTGAATCCCCGCAAGCTCCACGCCACGATCGGTGTCCAGATCCAGATCCGCGATGCGAACCAGTTGCAGCGCACAACCCAGGCGCTGTTCGATCACCGACGCGTTGTCGCGCAGAACTTTGACGACGCCCGTCCCGATCGTGCCAAATCCGATCAAGCCAACGCCGATCCGATTCAGATTCGCTTGCCCGCCCATCGCTTTCCTACTCCCTCTGGGATGTTTCAAACCTTGGCTTCACGAATGAAGCGACGAATGCCTCGTACGGCCTGCCTAATTCGGTGTTTATTCTCGACCAGCGCGAATCGCACGAATCCTTCGCCGTCTTCTCCGAATCCGACTCCCGGTGACACCGCGACGCCCGCTTCCCGAAGCAGACGCTTCGAGAATTCGAGCGATCCCATTGCTCGGAACCGCTCCGGGATCGGCGCCCAGACAAACATCGTCGCCAACGGCTTCTCGATTTTCCAGGAGCCCTCGCCATGCGCGGCGAGGCCGTCGATTAGGGCATCGCGACGCTCCTGGTAGACCGCCACGTTCTCCTCCACGCAATCCTGTGGACCTCGTAGCGCCGCGATCGCACCGATCTGGATCGCCTGGGGCATCCCATAGTCGAGGTAGCTCTTGATTCGCTTGAGCGCGTGAATCATCTGTGGGTTTCCGCAGGCGAAACCGAAGCGCCAGCCCGCCATCGAATGACTCTTCGAGAACGAGCCAAACTCGATCGCAATATCCTTTGCCCCGGGGACCTCGAGAATGCTCGGCGGCTTGTAGCCATCGAAGGCGATTTCCGCGTAGGCGAAATCGTGAAGCACCATCAGGTCGTTCGCTCGCGCAAAGTCCACGATCCGCTCGAAAAAGCTCAGGTCGACGACATGCGTCGTCGGGTTCGCTGGGAAGGAAATGATCAGCATCTTCGGTCGCGGCCACGTTCGACTCACAGCCAGCTCGAGATTCTCGATGAAGTCCGAGTCTTCGGTGAGCGGCACCTTTCGCAGGTCCGCGCCCGCAATGATCACCGAGAACTGATGAATCGGATACGCCGGATCCTGTACGAGAACGACATCGCCCGGACCCACCGTCATCAGAACGAAGTGGGAGAGTCCCTCCTTGGCACCAATTACGGCGACGGCTTCCGTCTCTGGATCGAGCTCGACCTGGTAACGACGCGCATACCATTCGGTGATACCGGCGCGCAGGTTTGGCAATCCCTGAGAGGAGGAATAGCGGTGATTGCGTGGATCCCGAGCGGCCTGACAGATTTTATCGATCACGTGGGCCGGGGTGGCCAGGTCGGGATTGCCCATTCCCAGGTCGATGATGTCGTCGCCCGCACGGCGACGTGCGCGGGTCAACTCGGTGACCTCGGAAAGGATGTAGGGCGGCAGTCGATTGAGTTTGTGGAAGTCGTGTCTAAATTCGTGGGTCATCTCAGGGGTCCCTGTGGCTCAGTCCAACCTCCCATTCGTCATTGGATGGCCGAAAGCGGATAAAGCAGACGTTCTTGCGGTTTGGCTCGAGTTCTGGCTCGAACCGCCTCGATCGATCGCCCGCTGTTTCTCGCCTCTCTATCTAACTATCTATCAATCTATGGGGAGGCGAAGCCCCAGCGGGCTAGCGAGCTGCCGCCGTCGCGAGGCGGGTCGAACAAGCGAGAGACTCACTCTCCGCGTTACGCTGACGGCTGAAATGACGCATCCCTTTGGGACTCCTTCGAATCGCCTGATCTTACTGGAGAATTCCGATCCGAGGTAGCCGAACGATCAGGCCCGGGCCGTGTTTCGAGCGATTCCCAAATAGACCAGCAATCCGACGGCAAGCAGCCCCATGGTCGTCAATGACTCCTTCGGCCCCCCAGCGACGAGCGCCGCCCCGATCGCCACATTCACTATCAGATAGATCGCGGGGACCCACGGATAACCCCAGGTTCGGTAGGGCCGAAGCCGGTCCGGCTGCCTCCAGCGCAGAACAAAGAGCGCAATCGTGTCTGCCGACGTTGCGAGAATGATCCCGAATACGGTGAAATTCAGGGCCCTGGGAAAGGTCTCGAGGAAACGACGAGCGCGATCGAGACGACGGCCTGAACGATGATCGCGACGTCGGGCGTCTGGAATCCAGCGTGCACACGACCGACGCCCCTGACAAAGAGCCCGTCGAGGGCCATCGCATACACGATGCGCGGCCCAACCAGCACCGTCGCATTCAGCGTGCCCAGAACAGATACCAGAACGAATGCGGACACGAGTGTGCCGCCGAAGCCTCCGAAGAGCGCGCGCGCGGCCGCTTCGCCCGCATCTCCTGCGGCCGCCAGCTCCGCCGGCGATAGCGCGTAGAGATAGACACAGTTGACGAGAAGATAGAGCC
>JAQBEG010000548.1:0-3193 GCA_032123985.1 Deltaproteobacteria bacterium | reverse complement strand
ACCTCGCCAAGGGAGCGCAGATGCTCTGGCCCGTCTTTGAGATACTCGGCACCACATTCCATGAACACGGTTTGCTCGACCCGGTGGCCGCTGCCCGTATCCTTCCACAGGTCATCGAGTGAGTAGGGCAGGGGGCCGTTCTTGCTCCATAGATGATGGTGCGGATCGACGATTCGACGCTCGGGTTCGATGATCTCCTCGGGCACGAGGTCGAGCCATTCGGGTCGAATCAGTGTCGGTTCACTCATGGGCTGTGTCCTCTCGTGATGAGTCGCTGATTGGGGCTGCAACGCATGATGCAGCGGTTGCGTCAGTCTAGCCATTTGGGTCCGACTTATGTTGATCGCCGGTGCGACGCTTGCCATCGACGATTCAGATTCTCTGGTAGCATCGTCCAAGACAAACGGTTCTCCGTTTGCAGCGGAGCGCGGTTGGGAGGAGATCGAAGATGGCGAATGAATCTGACGATCAGGGCAGGCGCGAGGTCGATCCCTGGCGGTTCACTGGAAGTTTTCTGGCGAATCTACTCAGCCGATCGATCCCCGAAGAGCCGAGTCATCTGCCCATTCCGTGGACGCCCTTTGTGAAGCCGTTGTCCGACGCCAAGGTGGCACTGCTTTCGACTGCCGGAATTTCAATGAAGGACGACGCGCCCTTCGACATGGAGTTTGAACGTCAGCACCCAACACGGGGCGACTCGAGCTTCCGACGTCTGCGAGCGGATGCGACCGCCGATCAGATCGAAGCCAACCATCTGCATATCGATACGAGCTACATCGAACGCGACCTGAACGTCGCGCTCCCGCTGGACCGATTGCGAGAGTTGGTCGCAGAAGGTCATGTCGGATCGCTGGCGCCGACGCACTATTCGATCATGGGTTTCCAGGGATCGGACTCGAGCCAACTTGAAAACGAATCGGCGCCGGCCATCGCCGAGATCATAAAGAATGAAGAGGTCGATTTAGTCCTCCTCGCACCGGTCTGACCCGATTGTTGCCGGTCCGTGGGACTGGTCGCAAGGAAGATCGAGGACGCCGGTATCCCCACCGTGACCCTCAACATGATCTGGACTTATCAACGACTGATCGGCATGCCGCGTGTCGCCGCGATCGAACATCCCTTTGGTCGCCCCTTCGGCGATGTCGATGATGTTGCCCGACAACGCGAGGTGCTCGTTGCAGCGCTCGCGGTCGCGACCGATGCCACGGAAAGAGGGCATGTCGAGCATCTGCCCTTCTCGTGGCACGAAGATCCCAAAGACACCCTTTGGCATCCCGCAGAGCCCTCGCCAATCATCGCGATGATGAAGGCCCGCGGCGCAAAACGCGCCGCCAACACCTCCGTAGCCTCCGTAGCCTCCAAAGCCTCCAAAGCCTCCAAAGCCTCCAAAGCCTCCAAAGCCTCCAAAGCCTCCAAAGCCTTCAAAGGCGAAGAGCGCTCCTAGTTCCGCGTCATCGTGCACGACCGGAGTCCACCCCGGCGGCCTGACGTCTCTCGCGCCTGGGATCCCTGCGGGCGACCTAAAGTGGGGCCGGAAGCCGACCGATCTTCAGAGGGCACTGCCGCGTTCACATCCCGCGGCGAGTGGGAAAGGTTCGCCATGCCGACCCGAACGCGTTCGATCGCGACTTGCTGCTTTCGGGCTGCCCTCGTTTTTACTCTGTTGTCCGTGACCGGTTGCGTCGGGGGCGCCTGGAAGCGTGCGTTAGAGGAAGACACGCCCGCGGCCTACCACCGTTTCATGCGCGACCATGCTGAGTCGGAATACGCCGCCGATGCGCGTGAGCGACTTGATTTTCACAAGCTGAAACGCAATCCGACCCTGGCGGGCTTCGAGACGTTTCGCAAGCAATATCCGGGAAGTCCACTGATTGTCGAGCTTCGTCCGGCGCTCGAGAAGCCGGCCTTTGAAGTTGCACGGGCTCAGGGGACGGCGGTCGCCTATCTAGAATTCCTGGCCGGATTCGGCGGCGGTGTACTGGCAGATCGAGCAGAGGGCAACGCCATTTATATAGAGGCAGACGGCTTCGGGGGCGAGGCAGTAGAGCTTGCATCGTTCGCCAAGGGCTATCCCGCCAGTGACTTTGCAGCCGAGGCCGAGAGAACAGCGCAGGCAGTCGCGGTGCGTCGAGCTGGGCAATCCGATCGGATCGGACTCGTGTTCAACATCGCCGCCTCGACGCCCGCGCGCGCGCGCGTACGCAGAGTGCTCCTCGATCGAATCGAGGAACTCACGGAACGCGTCGGCATCGAGATCGTCGAGGTTCCCGCATCGGTCACGCCCGCCGATGCTTCGAAATATCCGGCTCTTCGTCTCGAGGTAACGCACGCCGAGAAGGTCGTCGATCGACACGTGAGCGCCGGTCAATTGGCGCGACCAGCCATGTTGGCTGAAACACAGATCGTTTTGCGCGAGAGCGCGGGTGGTGCGGTCATCGCTTCGAGGCGCTTCGAGATTCGTGTCGAAGACAGGGCGCACGTGCCCGGAACGTCGGTACTCTTTTCTTCCGTAGCTCCGAAATACTGGGACGAATTCTTCGTGCCGATCGCGCGCTGGCGAAACGATCTCACGATCCGACCTCCCATCAGCTTCGATCGTCCGATCGTCGATATCGATGGCATCGGCGATCGCACTGCCGTTCTCTACGAGGACGGCGGTTTCGAGTTGCTCGGGCTCGCGGATCCGACGCAACCGATCAAGCTCGCGAGTTACTCTCGTGGTGAAGACTACAAGAAATGGACAGGCATCCGCGTGCTCGATGGTCGCGTGGCCATCTATGGCGAGGAGGGACTCGAGATTGTTCGCTTTACGCGGTCCGGTCCCGTCGCGGAAAAAACCTGGACCCGAGGAGAGATCGGACGTGTTCTCTCGCTCACACCCCTCGCAGACCAACTCGTCGTTGTGGGCGCGAAGGGGATGCAGATCATCGACCCGGCGACCGGGAATATTAGACGCGTGATGCGCCGAGTCCTGAAGAGCGTGGCTGCGGCGGGAGATACGTTGGTGTTCGTCGACGGCGAATCGATCTATCTGTCGAATCTGGAGCTGCTTGCGCAAAACCGTGTGATCGCGCAGATGAAGCTCGGAAAGACATTCGGTCCCGACAATGTTCGCGTGCTCGATCAAGCGGCGATCGTGACCGGTCCGGGCGGTGCTCTGGTCATCGATCTGCGAAATCCAGAGCAACCGAGG
>JAQBEG010000547.1:0-10162 GCA_032123985.1 Deltaproteobacteria bacterium | reverse complement strand
CGCTCGTGCCCTATGGACTCGGCTCTGGCGTCTGCGGTGGAATCCTTCCGAACCCTTCTGTCATCTTGATCGACCTGAGCGCGATGAACCGCGTTCGCGAGATTGACGAGATCAACCTTCTCGCATCCTTCGACGCCGGCAAGCAGGGACTCGAGGCCGAGGAGGCTGTTGCCGCACACGGCCTCACGATCGGCCACTGGCCGCAATCGATCGCGATCAGCACGGTGGGCGGATGGATCTCGACTCGAGCCGCGGGCCAGTTCTCCACCGCCTACGGAAACATCGAAGATATTGTCTACTCGATCGAGGTCGTCCTACCAAATGGAGACCTCGTTCAACTCGGCAAGGCGCCGCGTGCCGCCGCCGGACCGGATCTTCGCCATCTCGTGCTCGGCGCCGAAGGAACCATGGGCATCGTCACCGGTGTTACGCTGGCCTTACGGCGCCAGCCCGAAGAGCGTGCCTATTCGGCCTACTATACGCCCTCGCTCTCTGCGGGATTCGAAGCCCAACGCGGGATCGTTCAAGCGGATTGGCTTCCTCCCGTCATGCGCCAATACGACGCGTCGGAAGTCGCCCGCAACTTCAAGGACCACACTTCAGAAGATCGGGGTGTCCTGCTGATGGTTCACGAAGGACCTTCCGCGCGAGTTGCGGCGGAACTCGAAGCCGTCGATGCGATCGCGCGGCGAGCCGGGCTCACGCCAGCCCCATCCGAAATCGGACCGCACTGGATGGAGCGTCGAAATCACGTACCGTCGTGGACTCAACTCTTCGAGGGAAAGCTGGTCGCAGATACGATCGAGGTGTCAGCACCGTGGACGCGGATCGACGCCGTGTACGAAGATGCCATTGCGAGTCTCCGCGAGGTCGAGGCCGTGGTGATTGCCTCTGCCCATAGCTCCCACGTCTACCGAACGGGGATCAATCTCTACTTTACGTTCGTCGCACGCCACGAGGATTCCGCTGACATGGAAGCCACGTATCTCGACTGTTGGCGGCGGGTCATGGAGGCAACGGCCCGCCACGGTGGTGGTGTGGCCCATCATCACGGGGCTGGCCGCCTTCGCAAGGCGTTTCTCGTGAACGATCTCGGCGAGAACGGTGTCTCGCTCCTTCGTCGCGTCAAGGCCGCCGTCGACCCGCAAGGATTGATGAATCCCGGTAATCTCATTCCCGATGCCTGAACTGATCCTCGGACTCGACGTTGGCTCAACGAGCACCCGCGCACTGATCATCGACCTCTCGGGTCGTGTGCACGGGAAATCAATCGCGCGACTCGAGTCGGCTCATCCCGCCCCGGGCCGCGTCGAACAAGATCCGCGCGAGGTCTGGAAACGTGTAGAAGGGACGATCGGCGAGGCGCTCTCGGCGGCCGGTCGACACGCAACCGACCTTGCCGCTGTGGGCGTCGCCGCGCAGCGATCGAGCGTTGTCGTTTGGGATCGCGCAACCGGGGAACCGCTGGGGCCCATGATCATATGGAGTGATCTTCGAGGGACCGAGCGCGCCGCAGAGCTTGCGGCCGCAGGGTATCTGGCTCCCGCGATCGCCGCCGTGTCCAAGCTCGAAGCCGCGGTCGAGGGCATCGATCATGGACGCGCACGCGCAGCAGCCGGAGAACTCGCATGGGGAACGCTCGATAGTTTTCTCGTCCAGCGACTGACCGGCGGCGACCGTCATATCACAGACTATTCGAATGCCTGGTCGACGTGTTACCTCGACCTCGCGACCATGCGAAGCTGGAATGAGAAATTGATCGAGTTCCAGGGCCTTTCCGGCCTACTCTTTCCCACGTTATGCGATACGTACGGGCCGCTCGGAAAGACTTCGGTATCGGGCATCGGGGCAGAGATTCCCCTCGGCGCGATCGTCGCAGATCAACAAAGCGGAATGTTCGCTCACAGCGCATTCCGCGCGGGGGACTGGAAGGCGACCTACGGCACCTCTGCCACGTTGATGGTCTCGACCGGAAACACGCCGAGGCTCGTACCCGGGCTCATGCCCATGCTCCTGGCCGTCCAAGGTGACGAAACCCTCTTCGCGGTCGAGGGCATGGTCATCTCTGCTGGCGGGCTGCTTGATTGGCTCGTCCGCGACCTTGGACTCTATACGTCGGTCGAGGAGCTCACGAGCGCCGCCGCTTCGGTCGATGGGAGCCACGGCGTCGCGATTCGGCCAGCACTACAAGGGCTCGGTGCCCCATACAACGATTCCAATCATCGCGCCGCCATTGTCGGGCTCTCTGGCGCATCCACGCCCAAGCAAATCGCACGCGCCGCCTTCGAAAGTCTGGCCTTTCGCATTCGCCAGATTGCCGAAAGCGCGGCTTCGATCGACGGTATCAATGTTCCCAAAACGCTGCCCGTGGATGGCGGCCTCGCCGCCAACGATGTCTTTCTCCAGATTCAAGCCGATCTACTCGGTCGACCCGTGGCGCGCCACTTCCAACTCGAAGCCACTGCACTCGGTGCATGCATTGCCGCCGCGCTCGGCATCGGCCTGGCCAGTCGCGACGAGCTCGCGCCCCTAACTCAGACCGGAGAATGTTTCGAACCCTCCATCGACTCGGCACAGGCCGACGCTCGGTTCGAGGAATGGCGCGCGGCGGTCGGACTCGACGCTCTACTCCAGTAAGGGAATCGAACTGCCCTCACTGACTCGGATGTAGTAGCCATCGCAGTCGGACACTCGAAAATCGAGATCGCCCCACGGCTGAAGCTTGATATCACCGGGACCATAACCACTCGACTCGAGCGCGGAATGAAGTTCTTTCAATCGATCCGTGTACAACACGATCTCCGTGCCAATCGGTGGATAGCGCAAGAACCCGAACCAGCGAAGCGGCAGCCAACCGGGAGCGGGCGAGAGCGCGATCACGGTTGAACCATTTCGCAACGTGGTATAGCCGTAGGGCTTTTTGTGTGCGACGACGAAGCCCAGAGTTTCGTAGAAGAAAATCGATTCCTCGACATCCGTCACGAACAATTCAAATTTGGACGCAATCACCGTTGCTACAGATTCGGTCTCTTCCAGGGCGTGAGCCGTCATAGCCACGATGAGCGTCATCGAGGCGATCCATATGATCGCCATTCTCATTCTGAGTTCGACGCGTACTGCGTCAGCTCGATCACAACACCGTCCGGTGCGGCGACGTACGCATAAGTCAGCCCTGATTGCTCTCGAATGGGTTGACTCAGCACCCGCACATCGGCAGTCGCGAGCTCTTCGACGGCGAGTTCGACGTTGTCTACTCGCAATCCGAAGTGCGCGATACCAAAGCCGTGGCTATACGCGCCATCGGCGACTTCGGGTGGATTCGATGGGCCAAGCCCTTTTGGAAAATCACCAAGAACCAGGACCTGCCCACCCAATGCCAAGAATATTCGAGTATCGCCGTTGACGTTGCGGTTCCGAACGATCGGCTTCGCTTCGAAGTGGTCGATGTAGAATTGCGCCGACGCATCGGGATCGGATGCGTAGACGTGAATGTGATCGAGCGTCTTGACTTGCATTGGCGAAAACTGCCTTCCGATTATCGCGTCTTCTTTTGGGGGGGGCCACGGAGCCTCATGGTTTCGTTGCGGTCGCAATCAGAGCCGGATCTGCAAACCGCATGGATCGATCTGAAGTCACGAAACCGCCTAACTCCTTCTCGGCTTTCGCAACGAGTAGTTCGAACTGCGCGTCATCCGATACCTACGACAGTGGCTTCGACACGAAGAGGGTCACCGGATCCCAGGATCCGAAGCCCGCATTCCGATAGAGCCTCTTCGCGCCCAAATTGGAATCATGGACCTCCAACGTCACTTTGCAGCAGCCTCGATCGCGGGCCTCTTGCTCCACTTTATCGAGTAATGATCGGCCAATCCCCCGATTCTGAAAGCCCGGGAGGACAGCGAGGTCGTGCACGTTCGCGCTGGGCTTCCCGGCGAACGTAGAAAAACTCCACACGCATACGGCGACACCCACGGCACGATCATCGACGAACGCCAAAAAAACCGTCGCCATCGGATGCTCAGCCAGGCCCTTTACGAGGTTGGATCGAGCCTGGTCGGCGAGGGGCGCATTCTGGCCGCCCGGTCCGCGAGCATAGGTGTCGATGATCTCGACGACCGCCGATGCATCGTCGGGATCGTCGAGGTTCGCTTCTTCAATTCGCATTTGCATCAGCCCCGCATGAATTAGTTGGAAGCCCAGCCGTCGACTCTCAAAATCAGGAGCTCCGCAGCCGCCTATAAGCTTCGTCTCCCACTTTTTCCGCCACAGATCGCCCCACCCGATGGGCATCGAGAATCGCGGCGCGCACTGTTTCGGCGCTGATGGCTTACGGCATGTTTCCGATGTAGGGGAACGTCATCGTACCTTCAGCAATGGTGTCGATCGCGCCGGAGTTGCTGGCGTCGAGCGATAGTTGGCCAAGATGAATCGGCAGCCCCACGCTCGCGAAGAATTCGGCAACGCGAGCGGCCTCTTCAGTTCGCGACTCCATCATCAGTTGGGCGAGCGTTCCCATGGCGACCATCTCGCCATGAAGATAGTCCGCGTACACCGTCGGGATCGCCGTGTAGCTCTGCGCCACACCATGTGCGCCCGCCAGTCCGCCGCTTTCGAATCCCAGTCCACTCAAAAGCGTGTTGGCTTCGACGATGGCTTCCAGCGATTCGTCGACGACGCTCGCCGCGACCGCGGCGGCGGCGGCCTTGCCCCGAGCAAAAAGAGTCTGCGCGCAGACTTCGCCGATCGCTGAAGAGGCGAGGGTCGGACGCGCTCCGATGGTCGTCACTGCCGCCGGGTTCAGCAGACACACGCGAGCCTCGTACCAGGTGGCCATCGCGTCGCCCATGCCGGCAACGAGATAGCGTTCTGGTGCGGCGGCGATGATGTCGGTATCGACGACGACGAAAGCTGGGTTGGACGGATAGAACTCGACGCCCGTCGAAACGCCCTCCGATGAATACAGGACCGACAATGCAGAGCACGGTGCATCGTTCGAGGCCAGTGTTGGTACGACGACGACGGGTTTGCCAAGCCGAAAGGCCACCGCCTTACCCGCGTCGACGCATTTTCCGCCTCCGGCAGCGATCACACAATCGATATTCTCTTCCGCCAATGCGTGGACGTGCGCAGCGATCTCCTCGTTGGAGCATTCGCCACCAAACACGCTTTCGACGTGCTCGATTCCGGCCGAACCCAGGCCCTCGATCAGCCGCACACCTTCCGCTCGAAGCCCACGCGCTGACATCAACAGCGCCGCGCGTCTAGTCTGCATGACAGAGAGAAATCTGCCGATGCCATCCAGCACCCCCTGACCCTGGACGTAGCGTTGCGGCGAGATAAAGACACGGGGCGGAGGCTGCTCTCCCCTGTCGCCAGGTGCGAATACTGGGTGGGGAAAATAGGCGGTCGGAATCTCCATACCCAGACCCTATCAAACGTCGATGTGAGACGGCACCAGCCCGAGTTCTCGACGAAGGTCAGATCGATCTTGCGGAGCCATACTGCGGAATACGATACTCAGAACGTGAGCCCCATCGAAATACGCGCGATTGCAGACCCTGAAGTCGAGGAAACTGTTCGGATGTGGCGCCGTTCTCGCGAAAGCGTTCAGCCCGCGCTCGAAGCTCGCTTGGGATACTCGCCCGATGATGACCACGCCTTTTTCACGAACATCCTGTTGCAGGAATGTGAAGTCTGGATCGCGATCCGTGAGACGTTTCCGATTGGCTTTCTCGCACTCGACGGAAATTCCATCGAGCAGCTCTTCATCGATCCCCTCGAGCAACGAAAACAGATAGGAAGTTCGCTCCTTGAACTCGCGAAGAGCCGGTCACCGACGGGACTCCAACTTCGCACGCATCAGGCTAATACCGGCGCCAGAGCATTCTACGAGCGAAAGGGCTTCCGTGTAGTCGATTTCGGCATCAGTCCGCCTCCGGAAAGTGAACCGGACGTTCGGTACGAGTGGAACGACAGATCATCGCCTAACTCCCCAGCCTAGAGATCCGGACTCTCTCGTACGTACTGTTCCCGCGTCAGTACATACCTGGACAGTTCGTCCGTTGGCCGAGTCAGCGCTTCGAAGCCCAAACGTTCCGCCAGTCGAATCGAATGGGCGTTGTCTGGCTCGATGAATAGCTCGACCAGTTCCGACTGTCGGGAGAAGAGCCAGGACAACGCGAGCCGCGATGCCTCAGTCGCCAAACCCATTCCCCAGAAGCGAGGAATGAAATGATATGCGTATTCGGACCTCGCTCCGAGCCTGTTGAATCCAACAGCCCCGATGAACTCGGAACTGTCGAGATCGATGACCGCCCAGCGAAAGCCCGTGCCGGCTCGTGAGCGGTCGAGCCAATATTGCAGCAGTCGATCGCTTTCGGATCGGGACCTGGTGGGGAGTTCGATTGGACGGCGGGCCGAATCGAACGCAAGTCCCGAATATTCGCATACGGCCGGTTCGCGCCAAAGGTCGAACATTCCGATCGAATGCGAGGAGCAAAGGGGCTCGAGGCGAACACGCTCGCCTTCCCCACAACTCGCCATGGGGACGAACACGTTATCGTCATCAACACGTGAAGCCATTTTTCTGTTGTCTCGAATTGTTATGCGGCCAGTTCGTGGATACTGTATCGAAAGACTTGAAGTGGAGAAAACGCATGCGCTTGCTCGATCTTCGAAGCGAAACGGCCGAATTGATCACAAATTTCGACTCTACAGGAGTGTTCAGCGTGAAAGGGGCGATGGGCTCCGGCACTGGTCACGTCTACAACTTGTACTTTCAACCTGGAGGTCAAATTGGCCGGCATCCGGCTGGGCCGGCTCAATTGTTCCTGGTCGTAGATGGAACCGGATGGGTCGAAGGCGAGGACGGGATCAAAGAAGAAATTCGCTCTGGCGAAGCCGCATATTTCGCACCCGGGGAAACCCACGCGAAGGGAAGCACCGCGGGAATGACTGCAGTCATGATTCAGCTGGATCAACTCGAACCAACCGCGCCTGAGCGCGACCGCTAGAACCACGGCGGTTGACCCCTTCTTCGCCACCGGCCCGCTCAGTCGTGCTGCCAAAGTGATAGCTTGCTCATAGCGAGCCCGTTACACTTTCGCGTCCATGAAGCAGAGTTCGCCCCCCATTCTACGGATCCTGGTTTCGTTTTCCGTAGTCCTTCTCGCCGCCTGCCAGGCACCCGTCGGCGTCCGACGGGCGGACCCGACGCGGGTCGAACGCGAACTAACCGGAAACATCATCTCGTCTGGACAACTCAGTGTCGAAACTCGCAACGCGCTGCGCTGGACGGCTGCTGAATCCGAGTACGCATCCGATCCGGGCGGCGTCATCGAAATGCTCGAGCCGCTGATCCTGGCGGGATCGCTCCGGGGGGACGAAAGGATCCATTCTCTATTCGTCACTCTCGCCGAGCTCTCATTCGAGCAGGGCCTGCGCCAGAAGTCTGCCGCCTACTTCATGCAGTCCGTCGTCTACGCCTGGGCCTATCTCTTCCCGAAAAACCCGAGCATCAAGCTAGGTAAAACCAACTCACAGGTTCAGCTGGCGATCAACCTCTACAACCGCGGACTCACACGAGTCTTCGTGAGTAACGAGGTGATGGAATTGAAGCCGCGCTCTGGCGTCGTGAAGCTGCCGCACGGCGAGATCGAAGTCGCCCTCGACGAGGCCTCGATCCATTGGCGGAAGCGAATTCTGACGGGATTGACGGTGGCGAGCGAGCTCGAGGTTCGAGGCATGCGAAATCGCTATCGCATGCCCGGGCTCGGCGTCGCATTGGCGGCAAGTGTCGAAGCCGATCCCAACGGTCCCCCGCCAGGGGACAAAATGATCGAGGGCCTCAAGGTACCAGCGTGCGCGCTGCTTCTCTTCACAAATTTCTGGGAGGGGCTCGAAGGCGGCCGCTTTCAGGCCGAACTCGCCATCCACGTCGGGTTCGACGTCGACAGTGTCGACGTCAACGGGGTCACGGTCCCGCTGGCTTTCGAGCCCACAGCGGCCTTTGCCTACACGCTCGCGGAGACCGCGCCATGGGCCAGGGAGTTCAAAGGATTTTTCAGGGGAAACCTCGACGTGGGGAGCGGAGACGGGCTGTCGAGTCTGCAGCCCTATCAGCCGGGCAGGATTCCCGTTGTGCTCGTGCATGGAACAGCTTCTAGCCCCGCGCGATGGGCGGAGCTGCTAAACGACCTGATGGCGGATCCCACGATTCGCGATCGCTTTCAGTTCTGGCTCTTCACATACAACACGGGCAACCCGATCGCCTACTCCGGTTGGCTCCTCCGCAAGGCCCTTCGGGAAACGATCGACGCGCTCGATCCCGACGATCAGGACGACGCTCTGGACCATATGGTCGCGATGGGGCACAGCCAGGGCGGGCTTCTGACAAAACTCGCCGTAATCAATTCCGGATCGCGCTTTTGGGATCTGTTCAGCGATACTCCGATCGGGGAGATGAATCTAAAACCGGAGAGTCGTGAACTCATCGAGGGGAGCATCTTCGTCGAACCGGTCGCGGAGATCGAACGGGTCGTGTTCATCGCCACACCACATCGGGGAAGCTTTGCCGCAGCCTCGGGGCTGGCCCAGTTCCTGGGTCGCCTCGCAAAATCGCCCGCGAATATTCTCGACGCCGTTTCCGACTTGGCGAATCAAGATGAAGAGGGCGCTGCGTTGCGTGTGATCGACCGGGTCGATGGATCCGTCGCCAACATGAATCCAGGTAACCCTGTTCTTCGGACCCTCCTCGAGATCCCCATATCCGAGAAGGTTCAAGCGCATTCGATCATCGCTGTCCGCGGAAAGGGACCCGTAGAGGAGAGGAGTGATGGGGTTGTCACCTATCACAGTGCACACCTGGACGACGTGGAATCGGAGTTCGTGATCGAGAGCGGCCATTCGGTACAAGATCATCCGAAAGTTTCTCTCGAGATTCGCAGAATTCTCCACCTGCATATCGGAGATGATGTGAACGGCGCGACAGCAGTCGAGATGCGCTGATTTCGTCCAGACAATTTTGCACGACCGGGGAGTTGATTCGGATGCCTGGCTTCAGCGATGCTTTCCGGATGCAGACCGAAAAATCGTCTCCCGCCCACCTCTGGACCGCCTCATGGATGATCGCGCTCCTTTTGTTCGCGGCCGCGGCACCTGCCCAGGAAGCCGCAGCACCCGAGCAGACCGTCGCAGCCATTCCCGTGGCGGCGATCGCAGTCGAAGCGTCGACACTCGAAAGTTTCTTGAAGGGTGTAGATCGTGACCTGACCGTTCCGGCTGCGCTCGAGGCGATTGTGGATAAAATCCCAACAGCCGATGCCGCGCTCCTAGACCTCTCCCATCGAACCGATGAACTTCTCGAGCGCGGCTACAACCGTGCAGACCTCGAGAGCTTGTCCTCCGCCTGGAGAAGCCATTCGAACGATCTCGCCCGCTGGGAATCCGCACTGAACTCCCGCCTCACCCTTCTAAACAGCCAGCGTTCTCGACTGACCGAACGAGAAGCCATCTGGAAAGACAGCGCGGCGGAAGCAGTCGAGGATAGTGCTCCCGCCGAGATCCGCACCCAGATCGCGTGGGCGCAATCGTCGCTGCGTTCAACGACCACCGCGCTGCGCAGAAGTCGGGATGAGGCGCTGGGCCTTCAGAAGAGGGTCGTTGAGTTGCAATCGCGGATCAACCGAGGACAAGACGTCCTCGAGCACGCTCGAGAAGAGCTCCTCTCTCAGGTCCTCATTCGCAACCAGTCTCCGATCTGGGCCTTCCGATTTGGCGAACAATTGGATGTCGCGCAGAACAATTTCGAGTCGACTCTACGCGAGATCGGACTGAGCATCGGCGAGTACGCGGGTCGGGCCGCAAGGCTCATCTTGTTGCATGTGATCTTGATCGTGCTCGTCGTCTGGGCCAGTTCGATGGCGCGCATCTGGATGGGTCGCCCTCCCCTCTACGGAACGCGGCCCATCCCCGACGCGCTCATCCATCCCATTGCAGCCGGGCTGGTGCTTGGGCTCAGCGCTTCGATGTGGATTCATTCCGAGGCGCCGCCCACGCTGGGCTTGATGTTGGGCCTACTGGCTCTTCCATTCTTGTACTTCGTGCTTCGCTCGTTGCTGCCGGAAAGTTTCCGCCACCCATTGATCGGTCTCGTATTAGTGGT
>JAQBEG010000546.1:0-10104 GCA_032123985.1 Deltaproteobacteria bacterium | reverse complement strand
CGTATGATTCGCGGAGGATGTCTTTGTGGTGCCATCCGATTCGAAGTGGCCCGTTTCGTTGGACCTTTCGAGCTGTGTCATTGTTCACGTTGTCGGAAGGCGTCCGGATCCGCATTTACTGCGATGATCGGAGTCAGGGCTGAGGACGTTTCGTGGATTTCGGGGCGTGAGGCGATCCAGCGTTTCGAAGCGCCCGTGCTGAAACAGCCGCCCGGATTCCGCACGGCATTCTGTGGATCGTGCGGCTCGCCGATGCCAATTTTCGCGGAAGGAGACGAATGGTTCGAGATTGCGGCCGGTGTGCTCGATGAGGATCCGATTATTCGACCTGATCGGCATATATTCATCGAATGTGGCAGTCAGTGGTACGAGATTCGTGACGACTTGCCCCAGCTCACGAAGGGGGACGTGATTCGAATGAGGATCTCCGCTTTCGAGAACGATTCGAGTAGATCGGGAGACTCGAAATAGTGGAGTCGGTACTCAACGGGCTCTCGTTCTCACTTCTGTTGACGTCGCTTTACATCCTTCGCTTCCGCGGCTGGAAGCGACCGGTGGCGGTGGCAGGGTATTTCGCCTTCTTTCTGGTGATGGAGATCAGTACCTCCCACTACTTCATGCCGCCGGGCGCATTTGGTTCGGGGCTCTCGATCGTTTGCTTTGGTCTGACGGTTCCGGTTCTCGTCGCGACGTACTTCGTATGGCGACACGAACGGTCACACGGCGAAACGCAGTAGGCTTCAGTCGGAAGATTTGGCGCCGGGGACAGTGTCGAAGCTTGGAATGCCGTCGGGGATCTCGCTGAATCGGAGCTTCTCGGAGAGAAACACGCGAACGACCGGACGTTGGTCCAGGTCGGAATCGAGACATCCAAGTCGAAGACGAAGCGATTCTGGTTTGTCGGCAATTCGCTTCAGGATCGGCGAGCCACAATTTCCAAAGAAGACGCGTGCTTGACCGGGCGACGACTCGAACTCGCGGAGAAGTTCTTCACCGGTGATGAACCGGAGATTGCTGGTGGCGACCGTCCCGTTGGTTGCGAACTCGACGCCGGAAGCTTTGCGACATTCTCGACAGTGGCATCTAGCCATCGCCTGGAGAGGTCCATTTGCCTCGTACCGTACGCCTCCGCAGAGAGTGCTTCCCTCGAGAATTTCATTGGGCATCGAGTCACGATCGCAGTCGTCAGTTGGGTCGTCAACCCGCGGGCATCCAGGTCCAGGCGCTGAGGTCCGCATAGCAAGCCCGAGGAACGATTGCGTGATTTGATATCATGTCAGGTTGGTCGTCTAGCCGAAACGATCGAGCTTCGATTGAAGCCTAATATGTTATGATGATCGAACCTGGTCCTGGCAGCGTGCATGAGAGATTCACTGATCGATGGCTTTGTGAGCGTCTCAATGAGACACGTCGAGGTGACGTATGCGTTATAGACTGCTTGCCTTTTTTCCGTTTGCCGCGCTGATTACCACTGTCCTTCTGATGTCTGCTTCTTCCTTCGTTTCTGCCCTTGAAGCGTCGGTTACTGCGGACGCGAACTACGCGATTCAGGTTCAGCGATATGAGTCGAATTGCGATGTGATTGATCGGAAGATTCAGGAAATTTCGCGAATGGCGACGGGCTGTGATGACGACCTTCAATGTCTGTATTCGCCGATCCTATGTCCCATCACGATGGATCACGCACAGGAACTCGAGTACATCAAGCTTCGCCGCGAGCGGAGCCAAAAATGCGGATCCGAGTTGGATCGCGCGGGCAGTGGCTTGAGGGGGACCGATTCGGAGCGTGCGTCTTGTCGTTCGAAGCTCCGCCCTGCGGTTGCCGACGCAAGCGGGAGATCTGCTGGACTCGCTACATTCGTGTTCTAGGTGAACGCGACACGAGGGGTGGGGTGGCAAAACACTGTCCGAATCCAGAATGCGCGGGCCTTGCTCGCGACGGATGCGTCGCTGAGTACAACGACTGGCTTGTCGAATGCCTCGACTGCGGTACACACCTCATACCGGGCACGCATCGCCCCGACCGCAACATCGGTCTCGAATACAACGACCTGCGCACGGTGTTCATCGCTGCGAGCGTCGTACAGGGCCATTTGGTCGCCGGCGCGATCGAGATGGAAGGCATTCCGGTCTATATCAAGGGCGAAATGCTTCAGGGTGCCGTCGGGGAGTTGTCAGCAGACGTGCAACAGGTCGAGGTTCAGGTGCCCATCGAACGCGAAGGCCAGGCGAGACAGATCGCGATGCGTTTCGAAGGGCGTCGTGACTAACGAAGAGAGATGGTCCCGTTCGAGGTGCGGAGTCGAATCGGAGTTCCGCCCTTACCGATGCGACCTTGTACGCGTCCGTTGTGGTCTCGTGTTTGATCCTCTAGTTCGAGATCGTTGCGGATGTGGCCGTTCTCGACTCGGATGTCGACGTTCACGTCGGGATCCTTGGGGAGCTCGAGTACGATTCGGCCATTGGTCGTCGTGAGTGAGACGCCGGTTTCGCCGAGCTCCACGAGTGAGGCACGAATGATGCCATTCGAAGTCGAGGCATCGATCGAGCCACGGTGGCGGTCTACCTCGATCTTGCCATTGCTCGAGTGAGCCCGGAGATGACCGTACGTGCAGCGGCATGTCACTTTGGCGTTCGCCGTCGTAACGTCGATGTCGCCATTGACTTCGCCGATCGAAACGGAGCCGTTGTTTGAGCGCGCGCGGATGGATCGGTTGAGACCTTCGAGGCAGATTTTCCCGTTTGTGGAGCCCAGGGCAACTTCCGTGTCACGCGGAACGCAGACTTCGACGTGCGCGACTGCGTGCCGGGAACACCTTCGTGGGATCTGGACCTCGATTTCGAGGACATCGGTGGAGTTCGAATTTTGGAGTTTGATCGAATCGAGAAGCTTTTCGGCGACATCGGGGCAGTCGGCGCGGACGCTCTTGTGGATCCGGATCTCGATGTCGTCGCGGTCTTCACCGACCACGCGGGTCTTGCCGTTTGCGTTGAAAACGCTGATTGCGCGACCACGGGGCATGGGCACGATGAGGCTTTCTTCGTGCGTCGCACGCTCGCCCCATTGCATTCTGGAGAAGAGGCTCCGCAGAAGACCACCGAATCCGGGGCCCGTCGCCGATTCAACGTCTTCTTCGTTGGTTCTATCGTGATGGAACTTCACGAGGAAGCTCCTTCTTGGGGGGTCGCGATGATCAATGGAATCGCCTCTGATCGTCGTCGTCGTCGTTGCGCCAATTCTGACGATCGTTTTTGTCCTCTCGGTGAACGGCACGAATCTTTTGGCGCATCAGATAGCGTCGCCATTTTAGGAGGAGGGTTTGGGGGGTCGGCGCACCCGGTGTGCGCCCTTCGTTTACGAGGTAGATCCAACCGACGAGGACGCCGGCGAGATGTCCCGTGTGGCTGACATTGCTCGATCCGCTCGACATCCATTCCATCAAAAAGATCAGGGGGATGAGATAGATCGATTTCATCGGAATCGGAGGGAAGATCAGCATGATCGTGCGGTCGGGCCACGTGAAGGAATAGGCGAGCAGAACACCCATGATTGCGCCGGAAGCGCCGAGCGTATAGCCGTAAAATTCCTGGGCGGTCGTTGCGAGTCCAAGCCACGACACGAGCAGTGGAACCGAGGCAATCAGAAAGCCCGCGCCGACGCCGCAGACCAGGTAGTAACGAAGGAAACGTTCCTGGCCCCACAACAATGCCAAGGGGGAGCCAAACATCCAGAGTGAGAACATGTTGAAGGCGATGTGGAGAATTCCGCCTGGGCTATGCAGCCACATGTACGTGAAGATTCGCCAGAACTGAAAATCGCCCCAAACCGCTTTGGTTTGAACGACACCGAAGCCGGTCACGTCGAACCCGATCGAGGGTCCCGCGAGTTGGGCGATGAAGACAAGCCCGTTCGCGATCATCAAATTCTTGATGATTTCCGGGGTCTGAGGAGGTCCGAAACTCATTTGTGCGCCGCCGCGTCCGTACAATGTGGACACTCCGTTTTGTTCGAGGCTGATCGCGTTTCCACTCGGTACGCGACGAGTCCCCATGGATCGTCATACTGAGACTAAGAAACCACGGCCTCTATAACAGTGTCGGCGGGACGGGCGCGTTTTCCCGCAGGACTCCAAGAGGGTATGCATCGTTGAATCTCCGGTCAACGAAGGACCCCTCGGGGAGTACGTTTTGATGTTGATAACTTCGCCGCCAAAAGCAGAGCTACCGCGGATTTGGCGTCGAAGATTGCACTTCGATGGATCTGATCGAGTGCTTCGCTGAGCGCCATCGGGACGAGTTCGATGATCTCGTCGGGCTCGAGCTGCTGCTCTGCGAGTTCGAGATCAAAGGCCGAGTAGAGATGAATCACTTCGTCGGTCATGCCCGGCGAGGTCCAGATTGCGCCGAGTTTTTCGAGACGTCCCGCACGGTATCCCGTTTCTTCCAACAACTCGCGCGCCGCACAGGCTTCGGGCTGCTCTCCCGGGTCGAGTTTCCCGGCCGGAATCTCGAGGATCTCGCCGCCGGTCGCGAAGCGATACTGGCGGATCAACAGGACGCGATCCTCATCCAGGAATGGCACGACCGCGGCCGCTCCAGGATGCCTGAGGATGTCGAGATTGACGCGCCGTCCATTGGGCAGGTCCACGGGTTCTGTGATCAGTTCGAATTGTGCTCCGCGCTGGACCTTTCGCTCGCTCATCGTCACTCCCAGTGCATGTTCGAGTTATCCGCTGCTCCAGCGCCCGGTGCGTCGGCAGGGTAGGCTGCTGCGCATGAGTCCGCGCCCCTTTGAACGACCCGCCACAATCGCGTTGCCTGAAATCGAGGGTCTGCCGACGGGCGCTTCGCTCGATGGGCTCTGGTTGCCGGTGCCCCGTGAGGATGGCGTTCGAGGAGGTGCCGTCGTTGCTGCGCCACATCCGCTGATGGGCGGCAGCATGGATTCACCCGTCACCACCGAGATCGCGCTTGCCCTTTGCGACTCTGGTTTTGTGGCACTTCGCTTCAATTGGCGCGGCGTCGGTGCGAGTGCGGGCATGGCCTCTGGCGAGGCCGAGGATGTGGATGTCGATTACCGCGCCGCATTGGCCTTCATGGAGGAGAGCGTGGAAGGCCCGATCGTGGGTTGTGGATATTCATGGGGAGCGCTGACCGCTACCCGCGTCTGTCTCGATTCGCCGCGTGTGCAGAAGCTCGTCCTGGTTGCGCCGCCGCCGGCGATGCTCGACCACGCCGCACTGGCGTCTTGTGGCAAGGCTCTGCTCGTGATCGCCGGGGATCGGGACGAATACGTACCCATCGACGCCCTCCGCGAAGTCCTGGACGGGGTCGATCGTGCAAAGTTGATCGTCCTCGAAGACGTCGACCATTTCTTTATGACGGGGCTCGCGGATGTGGGTCATGGCGTGCGAGGCTGGCTCGGCTCTTCGGCAGCGGGCTAGCTAGGTCGCGATCGGGAGATGGACTCGGAAGCAGGCACCGCCGTCGCGCCGATTATCGACCTCGATCGAACCGCCGGCTTCATCGACGATGCGTTTACAGATCGCGAGTCCGAGACCTCCCGGACTCTCGCTACGCGTTGTCCAGAAGGGCTCGAAAATTTTTTCGCCTAACGAGGAGTCGATGCCAGGACCGTCGTCTTCGATTCTAAACTCGAGATGATTGACTTCGTCGGCACTCCAATCGACGCTGAATCGGATTCGCCCACCTTGCGGCGTGACCTGCGTCGCGTTGATCAGCAAATTCAATAGAAGCTGGCGCAATGCGTCTTCGGAAAGACGGAGGGCGGGGAGCTTTGATCGTATCTGGGAGTCGAGCACGACGCCCCGCTCGCGACAGCGATAGGTCATCAGCTGCAGGGTTGTTCGAATCGCTTCCGCGACCTGCGCACCCTCGCCGATTGCCGGAACACTCTTCGGACGTGCGTGACGAAGCAGATCGTCGAGCATGCGTTCGAGACGCTGGACCTCATCGCTGACGACACTTCGGAAGTCGTGATGGAATTCGGGGTCGTCGAGTCGCTCGGGCAAGAGCTGCAGAAAAGTTTTGACCGAAACGAGGGGATTCCGAATCTCGTGCACGATTTCGGATACGAGGCTGCCCAGAGAGGCGAGTCGGTCGAGCTGCTGGACCGCGCTGTCGAGTCGGCCGAGTCGATCGACGGCAAGATTCGTCGACATCGATTGCGAAAGCTTCGTTGCGACCTCGCTCAGCACCGCGATCGTTCGAGGTCGCATGGGCCGGCGGGGCCGCTTGGGATAGAGCAGGAGTACTGCCGCGGGAGTAGCACCGAGGCCCTTGATGGGCGCGACCGCACTAACGCCTCGTGCTGCAAGTGCCGTGAGCTCGACGCTGAGTTTGCCATCGGTCAAACGCTGAACCCGTTCCAGTCGCATCAAAGCGTCATAGAGTTCGCGAGTTGGTTGGATTCGATTGGCAGAGTGGGCTGGTAACGCCGCGAGGATCTTCGGTTCGCCGTCGGTTCCGGCCGACCAGGCAACAATCGCCTCGACACCTTCCTGACGTTCGAGTCGAATCAACGCTCTCGACAGCAGCGTCTGTCCTTCAGAGCCAACGCTTTCAGAGTCTGAGTCGTGGGGAAGTAGCAACGCATCGAGCAGCGCATCTTCCGCGGCGCGTCGGCGATCGGTTGCGCGTAGGGATCGTTGGCGTCGATCTTTGGCTGGAGGCGCACCTCTGGCCAGATGTGCACCCGTCTCCACGTGTTCCCCCATGGGACCTGAGGTACCTATCTCAGAAAGCGCTGTCAACGATGGGCGCACAGCTGGGCGACATTGATGAAGGGCTGGACGATGAGGTGCTGGAGGTGGAGACTGGCCGAGCGATTAGAAGGTGTCGTCGCGAGCGGCTTGCTCGCTCTGGTCCGAAGTCGCCTGTTCAGTGAAGGATCGGTCTGGTGCGGTTCCTTCGAGGAAGGGTTGGAAATAGGCGTTCTGGGTGTTCGCGTCCGCGAGTAGGCCTGAGGTTCGATCGATCCGCTGAAACTCGATGTGGTCCGGGACCTCGAAGTCGCGGCGCGGATAGGGCGCGAGCGCCACCTGCATGAAGTCGCGCCAGATCGGAAGCGCCGCCTTGGCACCGGTCTCGCCCCAGCCAAGCGATTCGTTGTTGTCATTGCCGACCCACACGCCGGTTGTGAGTTCGGGCGAGAAGCCCATGAACCAGGCATCGGAAAAGCCGTTGGTTGTGCCGGTCTTGCCGCCAAGCGGCCGACCGAGGCGGCGCAGTCCGCTGCCGGTGCCTTCCTGGACGACCGTCTGCAATAGATCGGACATCAGGTAGGCATCCGCTGGTGTGATGATTTGCATCGTCGGCATGATTTCGGAGTCGGGGTAGCCCTCGTCGCGAGTCTCACCCACCGCGAGGAGCGGCGTCAGAACGGGAGGAGGAACGTCGCCGAGTGGGATCTCCCCGAGCAGTTCTTTGCCGTCGCGATCCGTGACGCGGGTGATGAAGCGCGGGATGACGCGCGTCCCGCCTCGTGGATAGATCGCATAGGCGCGCGTGAGTTCGAGCAGCGTCAGGCTACTCGATCCGAGCGCCAGCGAGAGGTCGTGCGAAAGCGGTGCCTGGATTCCGAACCGTCGCGCGTAGTCGATGACATATCGCACGCCGAGGTCGCGGAAGAGATGGACCGTCGCGTTGTTGATCGACTTCTTGAGCGCATCGCGCATGGTCATCGGCCCATAGAATTTTTTGCCGTAGTTTCGCGGGGCCCAGACGAAGCCGCTGACTGGGTCGGTGTAGACGACCGGTCGGTCGATCAACGTCGAGACGGGTGTATATCCGCGCGTCAGCGCTGCTCCGTAAATGATGGGTTTGAACGCTGAGCCCGGCTGTCTTTTGGCCTGAACGGCTCGATTGAATTCGCTTCGAGCGAAGTCGTACCCACCGATCATCGCGAGCACATCGCCGGTCTTGTTTTCGATCGAGAGGAGCGCACCCTCAGCGAGCGGTTCCTGCCAGAGTTCGAGCCGCGCAAGCGGCGGCTGCATTTCTTCGCCGTCCGTTTTGCCGTCGCCCTGTGCCTCGATCGGGCTGTCTGGGAGTCGGATGAACTGCGCGACATCGCCGACCGAGAAGATCGACGAAATCTTCCTGACCAGCCATGGACTCACTTTCACGTTGGGCTTCCGGGCCCATTCGACATCATCGAGTCGTACGACGCCGGTGATATCGACTCCTAGACCGATCCGCGCGCTCTGGCTCGCGCTGTCGACCTCGAGCACGATGCCGTAGACGGGCTCATCGAAGGGCAGCTCACGTACGGCGGCAATCGAAATGTCCTCGTCGCTGATTTCGTCCTCGCCCCCGTCCATCGCAGCGAGAAGGGTCGAATCGTTCGCCGTCTCCGCCGGGTCGGCTTCGACGTCAGCGCTCGCCTCCAGATCGGGATCGATCGGCACGTCGACGATGACAAAGTCGTCTGCGTTGATTTCATCGAGATTGGCGAGTTCCGCCTGGATCTCGTCTTTCGCCACTTTCCGAGTGGGGCCTCTATAGCCGCGTCGATGGTCGTGTGCCTTCAGTCCCGCCTGGATGGCTTCGAGTGCGGCTCGCTGCAGGTTGACGTCGAGCGTGGTCTCGATCCTGAGCCCGTCGTTCAGAACGACATGCGAGTCCATTCGTTCGAAGAGCAGCCGACGGACTTCTTCCGTGAAATATCCAGAGACACGCAGGTTGTCGCGATCTGGGTGGTTCCTGATTATTGGCGGTAACGCGAGTTCGGCCTCATAGGTGGCCTCATCGATATAACCGACTGCCAGCATCCGGCTGAGCACATAACGTCGTCGGCCTTCCGCAGCCTCGGGGTTCCGGTTTGGATCGTAGGCACTCGGGCGCTGCGGAAGACCCGCGAGCAGCGCGGCTTCCGAAATCGTCAGATCGGTGGCTTCTTTGCCGAAATAGCTCCGTGCGGCCTGTCCGATCCCCCACGCTGCATTCCCGAAGTAGATCTGATTCAAGTAAAGGAAAAGGATCTCTTCTTTGCTGAACTGTTGTTCGATCTGTCGCGAGAGGATGATCTCTCGCATTTTTCGTTTGTAGGTGCGCTCGGGGGTGAGCAGGAGACTCTTGACCGTCTGTTGCGTGATCGTGCTCGCGCCCTGCGCGATTCCGCCTTCTCGCAAATTGGCGATTGCGGCTCGCAGGATCGACGAGTAGTCGATGCCCTTGTGCTCGAAGAAGGATCCGTCCTCCGCGGCGACGAAGGCGTACTGCACGTGCCGCGGGATATCGCCGATTGCGACGATTCTACGCTGTTCTGTGTAGAACTCGCCCACCAGATTACCGTTGCGGTCGAAGACTTCGCTTACGACCGGTGGACGATAATCGTCGAGACTGTGGAAGTCGGGGAGATCGCGAATCAGGAGTACGTAGATCGCCGAAGCGCCGGCGGCCGCACAGGCGACCAACACGGTAAGCACCACGAGGGCGATCCGGATCCCCCCAGACCGGAAAAATGCCATTTGTTCTCCGAGGTTGCAGAAACTAGCCGACGCCTATACCCGTGCGCTACCGATAGCAGCCACACGCCGTTTTTCGCGCTGCGCGCCCTCTCCAGCGAAGGGGGGGGACACCCGTGGCGCCGCCGGAGTTCACCATGTCCGCGACGCCTGGTTCTGATCGTCCGCTCACCATCGCGTTTGTGATGGATCCCGTCGAAGCGGAGCCGATTAACGCTTCGACGACGATCGTTCTGATGCGAGAAGCACAGAATCGGGGCCATACGGTGCTCTATGTGGATCCAGGGGACCTCGGGGTCGACGCGGGACGGGTTCAGGCGGAGGCGGTGCCGATCGAATTCGCGGCCGGCACCGACTCGACGGTACGACGAGGCAAGGCGCGGGTCTATGACTTCGATCACGAAATCGACGTTGCTTTCCAACGAAAAGACCCCCCGGTCGATCGTGACTTCATCGTTGCGACCCAGATTCTCAACATTTGCGAGCACACGATCGTCCTGAACCGGCCGACCTCCGTGATCTCGTTCAACGAGAAGCTTCTCGCAGTCGAGTTCGCGGAGCTGATGCCGGCGACGCGCGTCACCCGCCGCATCCCCGAGCTGCGGGCGTTCATGGC
>JAQBEG010000545.1:0-5173 GCA_032123985.1 Deltaproteobacteria bacterium | reverse complement strand
GGCAAGAGCACGCTCATGGACCTGCTGCTCCGCTTCCATGATCCGACGAGCGGATCGATCGAGATCGACGGCATCGACCTTCGTGATCTTCAACGTGAATCCTTCCTCGATCACGTTGCGGTCGTGACTCAAGAGCCCTTTCTCTTCGATGAAACGATCGCTGAGAACATTCGATACGGTCGACCCGGTGCCAGTGACGACGAGGTCCGGGCCGCGGCCGTCGCGGCCTCCGCCCACGAGTTCATCGACCAGCTACCACAGCGCTACGACACGCCGGTCGGCGAGTTCGGCCTGCGTCTCTCAGGCGGCCAGCGTCAGCGAATCACGATCGCCCGCGCGATCCTGCGCAACCCGGCGATCCTCGTCTTCGATGAAGCAACGAGCGCACTCGATGCCAAAACGGAGCGTGCAGTCCAGGTTGCCATCGAAGCGCTTCGTGGGCAGCGCACAATTTTCTTGATCGCACATCGCCTGACGACGATTCGACATGCGGACCGTATCGTCGTCCTCGATCAGGGTCGCGTCGCGGAAATCGGCGACCACGATGCCCTGATGGGCCGGCCCGGGATCTATCACGAATTGATCGGAATGAACGCGCGCAACGAGGACGAGTAATCCTCCGCGACAGCGAGCGCGCTCATTCTGGCGCCGAAGCCTCTTGATAGAATCGCTCCATCGAGGCCGCGAACCGATCCGGACAAAATCGCTCACGGGCATCACGCTGTGCCGCTTCGCCCATCTCGCGACGCCGGTCCGGATCATCGAAGAGCCGCGACCACGCCGAAGCGATCGCCGCCGGATCCTCTCGAACGAGCAGACCCGTCTGTCCGTCGGAGATAATTTCTGGGATCGCGCCGCGCGACGACCCTACGAGCGGAAGCCCAAGGGCAGCCGCTTGCAGGAGCGCGCGGCAGGTACCATCCGAACCGGGAACGAGAAATGTGAACAAGTCCATCGCACCGAGTACATCGGCAAAATCGTCTACCCGATAACCAGCGAAGATCACCTTGGCCTCGAGTCCCATTTGGCGTGCGGGCTCTCGGACCACTCGATCCGCATGCGTCCCACGCCCGATCAGCACAAGTCGAACTTCCGGCTTTTCCTTCACGATTCGCTGGAGCGCGCCGAGAAGAAGGTCGAACCGACGATGCGACTGGATTCGCGCTACGACCCCGATGAGCTTCGCTCCTTCGGGTACTCCGAGTTCCGCGCGAACTTGTCGTTTGCTCTTGCGTATCTCCAGGGCGTCGAGATCGACGGCGCCGAAGGTCGCAGAAATCGCGCGGCCGCGTCGGAGCGGCCGATTCCGCTTTGCAACCTCATCGCTCACGCAGACCAGACCATCGCATGCCGGACCAAAGAGCCAACGATTCCAGGGCCACGCGGTGATCACATCGGCCTGTGACAGAAAACGCACGAGTCGCGTTCCGCGAACGCTCGTCTTTCGAGACCTTCCGAGCCTGAGGGCCCGGGCTGCGAGAACATGATCGCGGCTATGCCAGCAATGAACGATCTCATAGGGGCCTGCGAGTTCGTCGGTCTCGAGCCAGCCACGAAGTCGCCTCACTCGTTCAGTATCGCCTAGCGAAATCGCGCCGCGCATGCCTTCGACCAGACGGATCGGGCCGAGATTGCGATTCGTCGCTTCCTGCCAAAGGCTGCGATTCGAGCCGGCTGGCGCTTCTGGACATATGAGGTCGACCTGATGGCCGCGTGCACGAAGCGCGTTCATGAGGACGAGCATCGGCTCTGCGGGCCCCGTCCACTTCCAGTCGCTCACCAGCTGAAGGATCTTCAACCGCGACGATCCCGTTCGCCAGACACTCGGCTCCGTTCCCAATGTTTCGCGTATTTGAGGAACACGTAGAACGCGCTGGCCACTGCGATGATGAAACCTGCCATGCCGTCGCGAAACCCGCGTCGAAGGAGATAGCTACGCGCAAAGCGTGCCGGCGGACGCAGAACGAGATCGCGAATCCGGAACTCGACCCCCTCTTGAATCAGTGCGTTGGCGGCCTGATCGCTGAAGAATTGGATCCGATCAATCTGATCCGCGAGATCGCGGTAGCTGTAGTGCAGAAGCTCTCCATCGAGCGAACCGACCGGACCATCGACCTCGACTCGTCCGTGGGGATCCCGTCCAACCCAATGTGCGTACGATCGCCGAAACAGCCGCAGCTTCCAGTCTGGGTAAAAATCCCCATGTCGAATCCAGCGACCGAGATGGAACGTCGAACGATTGACTCGATAGGCGACTGGTCGCGAGTTCACTACGGCTCCGAGTTCCGTCTTGACTTCGCCTTCGAGCCGCGCGCGAATCGAATCGGCGAGCGATGAGGAAACGACCTCGTCCGGGTCCAGGACCAGAACCCAGTCATGCTTCGCGAGGGCCACACAACTTCGCTTCTGCTCGATATCACCAGCGTACGCGCGACGTTCCACCCGAGATGCGAATCGCCGAGCTACGTTTTCCGTCGCATCTCGGCTCTTATCGTCGACTACGACGACGATCTCGTCCGCCCACGCAACGGAAAGTAGACAGCGCTCGAGTTCCGCCTCCTCGTTGCAAGCCAGTACGCAAATGCTCAGTGGCGCGCTCATCCGCGAACTCGCTCGACCGATCGGACGCCTTTGACCTTTCGAATCTCACGCATCACGCCGTTCAACGTCTTCACGTCCTCGACCCAGAGTTCGAAGACCAGTTCGGCGGCCTTGCCGCTCGTCTCGTTCGCCGCGACCTTGGCAGACCCGATGTTGATTGCGGCGGCCGAGATGGTATTGGTGACCTTCGCCAGAACGCCGGTCTCATCACGAGCCATCACGCGAATCGTAATCGCACGGCGCACGGAGCCCTCCGCATCCCAATCGACGTCGATTCGGCGCTCCGGGTCGAGAGCAAAGACCTTGACGCAGCCTCGGGCATGGACTGTCACACCGCGCCCTCGGGTCACGAACCCGATGATCTCGTCGCCGGGTAGAGGCTCGCAACATCCCGCGAATCGAACGAGCACATCCGGCGTTCCCGATACGATCACGCCTGAGCGAGATCGCCGGCGTTCGCGCTGAAAAAGTCGCCTTAGTCGATTCGGTACGACATTCGCTGAGGCCGGCGCCTCGGCGACAGGATGTTCGCCCGCGCCCGCGATCTTTCGAACCAACGCGCTGGCGGCAATTTTGCCATAACTGATCGCCGCAAAGAGATCGTCGATCGACTTCCCGCCGAATTCCGTATCGGCATAACGCTCCAGGTTGCCGTCCTCCTGCATCTTCGCGAGCGACATGTCGTTGCGCTTGAACTCTCGGCTGAGGATGTCACGTCCCAAAGAGACGGCTCGCGTCTTTCCCTCTTGCCTAATCGAATGCCGAATATGATTCCTCGCCTTGCTCGATGCGGCGAATTCGAGCCATTCTTTCTTCGGCGCCTGACTCCGGCTCGTGATGATTTCGACGGTATCGCCGTCCTTCATACGATGACGGAGCGGAACGAGCCTTCCATTCACTTTCGCGCCCGCGCAATGCGATCCGACCTCACTGTGTATCGCATAGGCAAAATCGAGCGTCGAAGCGCCCGACGACAAATTGATGACCTCGCCCGTCGGTGTGAATACGAAGACCTCATCCGGGAAAAGATCCAGTTTGACGGCGTCCAGAAATTCGTGCGGATCCGAGATTTCCTTCTGCCATTCGACGAGCTGACGCAGCCAATTGAATTTCGCATCGTCACGCGCAGTGTCGGGGTGCCCTCCCTTGTATTTCCAGTGCGCCGCAATTCCGCGTTCGGCGTCGCGGTGCATTTCGACCGTCCGAATCTGAACCTCCATTCGCTCCCCATATTCACCGATCACGGTCGTATGAAGGGAGCGGTAGCCGTTCGGCTTGGGAAGGGCGATGTAGTCCTTGAAGCGGCCCGGCACGGGGGACCAGATCGAATGGATCTGTCCGAGCACCCCATAACAAACGCCGATTCCACCTTCGACGACTATACGAAAGCCGATTGCGTCATAGATCTGCTCGAGTTCGAGATCCTGGCTCTTCATCTTCGCATGAATCGAAGAGATATCCTTGACACGCCCCTGAACCTCACACTGGACATCGACATCCGCGAGTTTGGCCGAGATGATTCCAATGACATCCTCGATGTAGACTTCGCGTTCGTCACGACTGATCAGGAGCTGGGCCTCGAGTTCCTCGGCGGCGTCGGGCTCGAGGATCCGAAACGCTAGATCCTCCAGCTCCTGCTTCATCCAATACACGCCAAGGCGATGGGCAAGCGGGACGTAGATATCCATCGTCTCTTGTGCGATGCGTCGGCGCGATTCCTCCTTCATATGGATGATCGTCCGCATGTTATGGAGACGGTCGGACAGCTTGATCATCAGAATCCGAATATCCTCGGACATGGCGATGAGCATCTTGCGAAAATTTTCGGCCTGCTGTTCGCGGGCGCTCTTGAACTCGATACGGGCGATCTTCGTCAGCCCCTCGACCAGGAAGGCAACCCGCGGCCCAAAGAGACGTTCGATCTCGGCGCGAGTCGTCAGCGTATCTTCGAGCGTATCGTGAAGGAGGCCGGCAATGATCGTGTCTTCGTCGACGTTCAAATCGAGCAGGATGCCCGCGACCTCGAGAGGATGGATCAGATAGGGCTCGCCGGAGAGCCGCTCCTGGCCGTCGTGGACCTTCGCGGTGAAGACGTACGCTCGCTGCAGCCGCTCCATATCGACGTGCGAATCGTAGTCGAGCATGCGATCGGCGATGTCATTGAATCGAAGCATACCGAGCCGAAAAACCCTTGAGTCTCGGTGGCTTATCCACAGAGAGGAGCGAGAACAGGGTACCCGGAGCCGTCGGATCGGGCAACGCGGCCAGCGGGCTCAAGCCTCGGCGACGGGACTCCAACGCGCAAGCACAGCCTCGCGCCCACGCTGCGGCACGATCTCTGCCCCGCGTCCCTCGCGAACGGCCGTGATCACGTCGAGCACGTCCGCGACCGCCTGTTCGAGATCATCGTTGATCACGGCGTAGTCGAAAATCTTTGCCGCCGCGAGTTCTCGATCGACGAGGGCCATACGCCTCTGGATCACAGCCTCTTCATCGGTGCCACGTCCGCGGAGCCGTTCTTCGAGGATCTCGAGGCTCGGCGGTAGCAGGAAGATCAGACACGCACTCGGAC
>JAQBEG010000544.1:0-8206 GCA_032123985.1 Deltaproteobacteria bacterium | reverse complement strand
GTCTACGCCCTGCATGTGTCGAAACAGGCGAGCATTGGTATTGGCACCCCGAGCGTCGGGGCGGCGCTCCGCGGTGCAGTGGACGATCACGACGCCGGCGCGACGTGCGCCCAGAACGAGGTCGGCCACAGTCTGGATCATTCCCATTTGCGCGGCTTCCGCGAGCGCCGGAAGGCCGGACAGGTCGCCGATGACGCCCCGCTGGCACTCGTTGATCACGAGCGCGCATCGTTGGGGGGAGAGGAGGGCATCCAGGTCGAGGGGCATCGAGGCAAGCTACCAGACGGCGAATAGGCGCGCTTTCTGCTCACTTTCCTTCGAACTTAGGATCTTCCTTATTGGCCATCGCCTTGTAGCCGGTCTGCATATCGTCGGAGGTAAAGAGCGCCGCGGCACTCGCGGCCTCGAATTGCATGGCCTCGTTCAACCCTTGTTCGGCGCGGTAGTTGATGGTTCGCTTGATTGCCTGGACCGCGAGAGGCGCATTTGCGGCGATTTCGTCGGCGAGCGCCCGGACGTGCGCGATCAAGTCGTCTCTCGGGACGACTTCCTGGACGATGCCGATCCGAAGGGCGGTCTCCGCATCGATTCGGCGGCCAGTCAACGCCAGAAGTTTGGTCCAGCCTGCGCCGATCTCGAGTGCCAGACGCATGTCGCCGCCCGCGTCGATAGAGACACCCACGCGCGGTTCGGGGAGCGCGAATTGAGCGTCGTCTGCCGCAATGCGGATATCGCCCATCATCGCGACTTCGAGCCCGGCGCCGAGGCAGTAACCGTGGATCGCCATCAAGACGGGTTGTGGCAGGTTCGAAAGCACCCTAAAGCGTTCATGGACCCAGCGGAATTTTTCGTAGTAGTTCCGCACCTTCTCGGCAGGAGACCGGCCTGTGATCCGATCTTCGGGCATGCCGAGGTCGACGCCGGCGCAGAAGGCGCGACCTTCGGCGCGCACGATGACTACGCGGACCGCATCATCGAAGCGAAGGTCGTCCGCGATCGCGCTGATCTGGCGCGCCGATTCCCAGCTCCAGGCGTTGAGCTTATCGGGGTTGTCGAGCACGATCGTGGCGATCTCGTCGTCGCGTTCGACGCGAAAGAGGCTGGGACGATCGCTCATGGTTCAACCTTTCGGTTCGTTAGGCGCTCTTCGGGCGAGGGGTCGAAGGGCCCTTTACCCATTTGATCGCGGATCGGGACGAACTCGGGCATCAACATCGCGCGCCGCTGCCAGTTCGCACCGTCGACGACGAGCGTATGTCCCGAAATGAAACTGGCAAAGGGGGAAGCGAGGAAGGTGGCGGCCCAGCCGAGTTCGTGGGGTTGGCCCACGCGATGCGCTGGGCTGCGAAGAGCTTCGCTCTTGCGGCGGTCAGGGACGGAGCGAATGTCGGTCGTTTCGTCATCGTGCGGGAAGAGGCCAGGGACGAGACCGTTTACACGAATCCCATAGGGCCCCCATTCGACGGCCAGAGTCTCGGTCATGTTCTTGACTCCGGCTTTCGCGGCAGAGGAATGCGCAAAGCCCGGGCCGCCGGTCCAGGCATAGGCTGCACCGATGTTGATGATGTTGCCGGGCGCCTCGGCGGTGATGTGCCTTCGACCGAACTCTCGCGAGCAGTAGAAGGTTCCATTCAGGACGATGTCCGTGACGGTGCGCCAGGCGTTCGGGCTCATATCCTCGGCGGGAACGGGAAAATTGCCAGCGGCGTTGTTGACCAGCACGTTCGGCAACCCGAATTCTTGCGTGACGGCGTCGAATGCCGTTGCGACGGCGAGAGGATCGCGAATATCGCAACCGACGGCGTATGCGTTTCCGCCAGCGGCCTCGACAGCCGAGATGCCGGCGGCCCGATGTTGCTCATCGCGAGAGAGAATCGCCACGTTCGCACCGAGACGGGCGAACTCGACCGCGATGGCTTTTCCGAGTCCAGTACCGCCGCCGGTCACGATGACCGTCTGTTCCTCGAAGGTCCCGACCGGCAGGGCGCAGGCGCCGATGGCGGGCGGTTCGGGCAAACCCATTCTGGTCTCCTCGCCGACCCTCCATGGGCCGCGTGATCGGGCTCGCCATGATAGCCTCCGGAATAGGCAACGTGGGGCTCGGATCCAATTCGATCGGAGCAATAGAAGGGAGATCGGGGATGTCGGACCGCTTGATCAAACTCGAGGTCGCGGATGGCGTCGCCGTGCTCACCAACGACCGTCCACAGAAACACAACGCGGCCAATGATGAGATGGATCGCCAACTCTTCGATGCGCTCGACGAGATCCGGACTCGATCGGATGTGCGCGTGGCGCTTTGGTGTGGCGAGGGGAAGTCCTTCTCTTCCGGACGTGACATCAGCGAACTGGGGGTTCGCAGTGAGGACATCAGCGATTTCGATTTCATCGAACGCGGACATCGCCGCACGCAGATCTTCTTCGATTTACCCATGCCGCTGGTGGTGGCACTGAAGGGTTGGGTGATCGGCGGTTCCTTCGAGCGCGCGCTTCTGGCGGACCTTCGAATTGCGGCGGAGAGTACGAAGATGATGCTCCCCGAGATCAAGCATGGGGTGATTCCGGACTCTGGCGGAACAGCGCGGCTCTTCCAAATGGCTGGCCATGGACTGGTCGCGGATCTGGCGCTGACCGGACGTCCCATGGACGCCGAGGAGGCGCTCCGACATGGCATAGTTTCGAGGGTCGTGCCCGACGCAGAGCTCGAGGAAGCGGCGCTTTTACTCTGCCACGAGATTGCTGCTCATCCGCCCTTCGCCGTGAAGATGTTTCGACGAACGCTCTCCCGAATGTCGAATCCGCTCGTGCAGCGATCGATGCAAGAAGAGTCGATGGGTATGACGGCGATCTATCAGACAGAGGACTATGCAGAGATGAAGCAGGCGCGGGCGGAACAGCGAGAGCCACGGTATCGCGGCCGTTAGGCAAGCCAGGAGCGGCGATGAACGACGAGAAGAGCGCGCGGAAACGGGGAACCGGAACGTCGGAAGTTCTATGCGAGGTGCGTGAGCGCGTTGCGCTGATCACGCTCAATCGGCCTGAAGCCAGGAACGCGCTGACGATGGACATGAAGGAAGCGCTTTATGTCCTGGTGCGCGATCTCGAGGATGATCCAGAGGTCGGCTGCATTCTGCTGACCGGTGCTGGCGAGGCGTTCTCTGCTGGCGGGGATACGAAGAGGATGAAGGAAGAGGGCAAACCGCCGGTCATGGAAGATCGTCAGCGCCAGCTTCGCTGGGAACACGCGCTTCCGCGGATGCTCCACATGTCATCCAAGCCCACGATCGCTGCGCTACCTGGCGCAGCCGCCGGCGCCGCTTGTTCGCCGGCGCTGTCCTGCGATCTGCGAATCGGCGCCAAGAGTGCGTTCATCGTGACATCGTTCGCAAAGCTCGGTCTATCGGGCGATTACGGTGGGACCTGGTTCTTGACTCACCTCGTCGGATCCGCGAAGGCTCGCGAGATCTACTTCGAGGCAGATCGCGTCGATTCGGCGACCTGCCTCGAACTCGGCATTTTCAATCGCGTGGTGCCCGACGAGAAACTCGCGCAGGAGTCCTTCGCATGGGCCGCGCGAATAGCGGCCGGGCCTCCGATTGCTTTACGATTCATGAAGGCAAATCTCAACCGTGCCCTCGTTTCGGATCTCGATACGTGTCTTCGGTACGAGGCCGACCGGATGGTCCGTGGCGCATTGACGGACGATTACGCGGAGGCGGTGTCGGCGTTCGCGGAGAAGCGCGCCCCTGAATTCAAAGGCGAGTAACTCAGGGGCGAATCGAATAGCGGGGTGGACCGTTTCGCACATGCTGGGCAATGGCGGGCTGGATGTCCTGAACCCACTCGCAGAGCATAGGGCGGGTCTGTCGGGGATCGATCAAGTCGTGCACGCCGAACTCTTCTGCACGCGGCAGGATCGACTGGGCTTTGGCCATTTCGTTTTCGAGTTCCAGGCGCTTGGATTGCGGATCGGCGGCCGCTTCGATTTCCTTGCGGAATGCGAGTGCGACGCCACTTTCTACAGGGAGTGAGCCGCTCATCGCGGAAGGCCATGCAACGACGGTCGCACCGGGTCCGAGATGAATGCCCTGCGCAACGCCGTATGAGCGACGCACGACGCACGCGAACCACGGTACGCTGCTCTGCAGAACGGCGAACATCGCATTCATTCCGGCGCGGATCGTTCCCGCCTGCTCGGCCGCGCTGCCGATCGCAAAACCCGGTTCGTCAACGAAGGAGACGACCGGAAGATGGAAGAGGTCGCATAGTTCGATGAAGCGTCGGATTTTGGCGGCGCCATCAGCGGTCATCGAGCCGCCGTCGTAGTAGCAATCGTTGGCGAGCACACCGACCGGGACGCCGTCGATGCGCGCGAGACCTGTAATCTGACTTCGACCCCAGGCCCCTCCGATCTCGAAGAAGCTGCGTTCGTCGACGATGAGGGTGATGAGCTTGCGCATCTTGTACGCCTGGCGTCGTTCTCTAGGAATGATCTCGAGCAGCTCTTCGGCCTTCCGATTTGCACGGTCGCCAACATCGAAATGCGGGGGCGCGTCGCCGCAGTGGCTGGGCAGATAGGAGAGAAAGCGTTGCGCCTGGCGCAGCGCGTCGGCCTCGTCGTCCGCCACGTTGTCGACCATTCCATTGCGGCCGTGGACCTGTGCGCCGCCGAGTTGCTCTTTTGTGAGTTGTTCTTTCGTCGCCTGGGCGACGACGATGGGTCCGCCCGTCAGGACCTGGGACGAATCCTTCGTCATGATCGAGAGATGCGAGGCGACGAGACGTGCGGCCGGAAATCCCGCGACGGGTCCAAGCGCGATGCAGACGACGGGAACGGATTGCAGGCTCTGCATGGCTAGAACGTTCAACATGGGCGGCGTGGTCCAGTCGTAACCGGAACGTCCGCGCGCGCCGGCGCCGGTTCCAGCGATCGATGCACCGCCGGCTTCCAGCAGACGAACGAGCGGAATTTTCCTCTTGATGGCGAGCTCTTCGGCGTAGAGACCCTTTCTGAGTCCCGCTTGCGTGTAGGCGCCGCCGCGAATCGTAAAGTCGTCGCCGCATACAACGATCGGTCGATCGGCGATCCGCGCCGTTCCAAGGACAACGCTCGTTGGGTTGAAATCAGCGTCAGCCTGGGCATCGGTATGGGCATCGGCATCGGCGATCCCGCTCGTGCCGGCAATCTGCCCGCGTTCTCGGAAACTGTCGCGATCGACGAGCGCGGCGATTCGTTCACGCACGTTCGATCCCCCGCGCTCGCGATGCCGCGCGATGGCTTGCTGGCCTCCCATCTCGAGCGCGCGTTTGCGTCGTCGCTCGATTTCATCGACCTCGGGCTTCCAACTCATGTTGCGAAATCTATCACAGCGGGCCCCGCCAGCGGTGGTACGCTTTCCGGACTCCAATATCGAAGAGGGATGGACCTGTGGAAGTTTCGGGCAAGAACATCGTAGTCACGGGTGGTGCGAACGGGATCGGGCGTGCGCTCTGCGAACGATTCGCGAAGGAGGGCGCGGCACGCATCACGGTCGTTGACCTCGATGAGGCCAACGCGGCGAAGGTTGCCGACTCGATCGGCGGAAAGGCCCGTAGAGTCGATGTTGGAAGCCGGACCGAGATCGAGGAGTTGGTTCGCGACGTCGAGTCGGAAGGCGGACCGATCGATCTCTTCGTGTCCAATGCGGGCATCGCGACCGGCGGAGGTCCGGAGGTCGACGTCGAAGCCTGGAACCGGATCTGGGACATCAACGTGATGGCGCATGTGAACGCCGCACATGCCGTGCTTCCGTCGATGCTCGCACGGGGGGACGGTTACCTGCTCAATACCTGCTCCGCGGCTGGCCTCCTCTCGCAGATAGGCTCTGCGCCTTATGCCGTCACGAAGCATGCCGCCGTTGCGTTCGCGGAATGGTTGTCGATTACGTACGGCAATCGTGGAATCAAAGTGTCCGCTCTTTGTCCCCAGGCCGTGCGCACGAACATGACTGCGGGCCTCGACAATGGAGGCGTCGCCGGGGTCGATGGCATGATCGAGCCGGATGAGTTGGCCGAAGTCACGATGGTCGGATTGCGCGAGGAGAAGTTCCTGATCCTCCCTCACGAAATCGTGCGCACCTACTACCAGCGCAAGGGGCAGGACATCGATCGCTGGCTCGCCGGCATGCGACGGCTGGCGGATCAATACACCGATCCCATCTAGAGAAATCGCCCAGTTCGGGCCCCTTTCAGAGGGCTGGACAAGTTTCAAGACGCAGCGTATCGTTATTGGCTCTCCGAGCGCATGGGACATCCCACGACGCATTTCGACGTGTCCACAGACCGGCGAAGCTTCGATGTCGATGTCCCAGCGTTCCTCTAGAGCGGAGCCTTCCGGATCATGCCCATCGATCAAGAGACTGAAGGCCATCTGCTCGAAGGCGTGATGGTGCTGAATCTCGGTCCCGTCGGACCGGCTGCCCGAGCGGCGCGCGCACTTGCCGATTATGGAGCAAAGGTCGTACAGATCACGCCCGTCTCGAAAAAGGGCGCACTCCAGACGAAACCCGTCTATCACACCTACGCTGCAGGTCGCGACTTCGAGCGAATGCGCATCGACCTCAAGGCGGAGGAAGGTCGCGAAACGCTACTCCGACTGAGCGAGAAGGCGGATGTCTTGATCGAATCATTTCGACCCGGTGTCGTCCGTCGGCTCGGCATCGATTGGGAAACCCTTCACGCTCGAAGTCCTAGAGTCGTCTACTGCTCGACCTCGGGGTATGGGCAGAATGGGCCGGCTTCGGGCTGGGCGGGTCACGACCTCAACTACCTCGCGATGTCGGGTTTTCTCGCCTGCAGCGAACCGCGTGCCGATGGAGGTCCACCCATTCCCGGAGCGACCGTGGCGGATAGCGCGGGAGGTGGACTGCATGCGGCGCTCGCCATCATGGCGGCGCTGGTGAAGCGCGGAACCAGCGGGCAAGGCAGCTTCCTCGATGTTTCGGCAGCGGAGGGTGCACTCTCGTTGATGGCGCTCTCGATCGATCAGTATCTGGCAGAAGGGGAGGTCGCCGGTTCGCGAAAGGTCCTCCTGACCGGACGCTATGCGTTCTACGATCTCTACGAGACCCGTGATCGCAAGTGGCTCTCGGTGGCAGCGATCGAACCGCATTTCTTTCGCAATCTCTGTGATCGTCTTGGTCATCCGGAGTACCGGGATGAGCAATACAATGAGGACAGACAGGACGAGATTCGCGAGACGTTCAAGGCTGCCTTCCTGTCGCGGACGCGTGACGAATGGGTCGATAACCTCGCGTCGAACGACACCTGTGTGGCCCCGGTGCTCACGATTCCGGAGGTCACGGAGGATGCTCACTGGCGTGCACGCGGGGTTTTCAGCGAGGCGGAACACCCTGCACGCGGCGTATTCGAGCAGGTCTCGCCGATCCTGGCCGGCGGCATTCGCGCTCATCCGCGTCATCACGTTCGAACGGGTGACGACACGGACAGTGCGCGCTTGCTCGAACAGTCGGGCTTCTCCCGCGCGGAGATTTCAAAACTCATCGAAGACGGGGCGGTCGAATAGATCGATGCCCAGACTGGAGGATTCGTATGGCTGCGCAGTTGGCCGATGATCTGCCCGAAGAGGTTCAAGCCTGGATCGGACAGGAGCGCTACACCGAGAGGACCGAGTTTCCGATCGAGATGGGCTACGTGCTGACGACCTTGTCTGCAACCCAGAACGGAAATCCGCTCTACTGGGACCCGAAGGTGGCGGAAGAGCTTACCGACGGCCCCATTACGCTTCCGACGATGGTGTCCGTCTGGTTTCGACCGCATGACTGGTCGCCGGGACGGACTGAGCCGGCTGTTCCACTTCAGCTCCACTTCGATCTGAAGGATCGTCTCGGCCTCCCCGAGGCGGTGATGAGTGACAATACGATCGTCTTCGGCGAACCGATTCGACCGGGAGACGAACTCACGACGACACAAATCCTTTATTCGGTGTCGCCGCCGAAGACGACCAAACTGGGAACCGGGCGGTTCTGGGATTTCGGTGTTCGAATCGTAAATCAGCGCGGCGAACTCTGCGCAGAGGAACGCTACACCGGCTTCGGTTATAACCGCGACGCCGCGGCAAAGGGGTCGAAATGAACGCTGGACTCTTGCTGAGTGACGTGAAGGAAGGGATGGAACTCCCCATTCTCGAGAAGGATGTCAAACCGGT
>JAQBEG010000543.1:0-5641 GCA_032123985.1 Deltaproteobacteria bacterium | reverse complement strand
TTCGGGATCGAAAACCAGGATTCGCCCGCCGTAAGAGCGTTGCTCCCCGTCGATCTCGACACTCATCCTCACTTCGCCCCCAATCCTGCACTCGAAGGCATGCAGGCGATGACCGAGATCGAGCCAGGTCGAGACCCGATCGAACGATTGGAACTCGTGCCAGACCCGAGCTGGAGTCGCCTGGATCAGAATGCTGCGTCGCACGTGTAGGGAGCCGATCTCCATGCCCATCTTGTCCTCTCCGCTCGTTTGGAGTCGAAGGCGTCATCATACATGTAACAAAATCGTTACGAAAAGAGCTCGGTCGAAACCTCGAAGTTTCATCTCGGGCTAAGCTTGTCTCGTCGATCGACGCCCACTGCCGAATCGGAACCCAGTTATTGCAAGATCAACCCATAAAGATCGGATTGGTGGAAGCCTCGAGTAGCCAGCCCACCAGGCCCCGCTCATCGGAACGGAGCGAAGCGGGCGGGCCTAACGAGCACGTCACCAGAGAGACTCTGAATTGAGCAAGATCTGGCAAACTCTGGATCGCAGGGATACGCCGGATGGTGTTCTCGAACTCAGGCAGCGCGACACGATGGATTTTCTGATCTGCGTGGGCGGTCGCGTGTTGATGAATAGTCGGGCGAGTCGCTCCGAGGAAGAGCTGGGGATTCGGACCTGCGCGGGCCTCGGGGCCGGGGCCAGGGTCCTGGTCGGAGGACTGGGCATGGGGTTCACGCTCCGCGCCGTCCTCGATTCGCTTCACGCGGAGAGCGAAGTGACCGTGGCGGAACTCCATCCGATCGTCGCGGAATGGTGTCGCGGTCCGCTGGCAGTTCTTTCCGGCGCGTGTCTGGATGATCCGCGGGTGTCTCTCCGGATTGCCGATGTGGCCGATTGCATTCGAGAAATCGCGGACGGGGAGGGCGGCTACGATGCGATCGTGCTCGATCTCTTTGAGGGACCGCACGCCCGCACCGATGCCATTCGGGATGCTCTTTATGGACGTCAGGCCATCGAGAGGAGTTGGCGGGCTCTTTTGCCTGGCGGTGTTCTCGGCGTGTGGGCGGAAACGCGCGACCAGGCATTCGAAACGCGCTTGCGCAGCCAGGGCTTCAGCGTCGATTCCCATCGTCCCGGTCGCGGTGGTCTTCGTCACTGGATCGCCTTGGCGCGTCGGCCGGATTCGACGGGTCGCGAAAACCAGAAAGAGCGCGATCATCGGTGACTCCTTCTGGTAAAATTGACCGAAGCCAGCGCGGACGATTGGCGTCGCTAGCGGCTGCAAATCAACACGCCCGGTGATCGGAGGAAATGCGATGAGCTTTGATGACTACGACCGCTATGACGGTCTCGGCCTGGCGGAGTTGGTTGCGCGTCGCGAGGTCAGTCCCTCCGAGTTGGTCGAGGCCGCGATCGAGCGGATCGAGAGGCATGACCCGACGCTGAACGCAGTCGTTCACAAGGCCTTTGCGAGCGCGCGTGCCGATGCGGCTTCAGAGCTTCCAGACGGTCCCTTTCGCGGCGTACCATTTCTGATCAAGGACCTCGGCTGTCCAGTCGCAGGGATGCCGCGTACCAGCGGCAGTCGCTTCACCGCTTCGGAGGTTCCGGCCGAAGACGGCATCTTGACGCGCCGCTATCGCGAGGCGGGCGTGGTGATTCTCGGCAAGACCAACACCCCCGAATTCGGCATTACGGGCACCACCGAGTCTGCCCTCCTCGGTCCCTGCCGCAACCCTTGGAATCCCGAGCATATCTCTGGCGGTTCGAGCGGTGGCTCAGCGGCCGCGACCGCATCGGGCATGGTGCCGTTGGCGCATGCGAGCGACGGGCTTGGCTCGATCCGCATTCCGGCCGCCTGTTGCGGTCTCGTAGGACTGAAAACGACACGTGATCGGAATCCGTCGGGTATGAATGATGCGGATCGCATCATCGGCTTTGGTGTCGACCACGTCGTCAGCCGAACTGTTCGGGACAGCGCAGCAATGCTCGATTGGACGGGTCAACGCGAGCCCGGATGCCCCTACGCGGTGCCCGCAAAGGAGCGTCCCTACATCGAGGAGATCGAGCGAGACGCTGGTCGTCTGCGGATCGCATTCTCTTCGGCAACGCCGAGTGGACGTCCGATCGATCCCGAGATCGAATCGGCCATGCACGACACTGCGAAGGGACTGGAGGACCTCGGCCACGATGTCTTCGAAACCGCCATCGACGTCGATTGGCGAAAGCTCTATGCGGTGCAGGGCGTCGTCTCCTCAGCGAATGCCGCGGCCGGTCTCACAGCGATGATCGAGCGGATGGGTCGGGCGCCCGAACCCGATGAGCTCGAGTCGTTGACCTGGGCGGGCATCCGGCACGGCCAGAAAATGAGCGGCGAAGACGTCATGAGGGCTTGGGGCACGATGCGTGTCTTGACCCGCAAGATCGTTGCAGCGTTCGATGATTTCGATGTCTTCCTCTCGCCGGTGATGGGCACCGTGCCTCCGAAAATTGGTCATATCGATCCGGTCGGCCTCGCTCCAAGGGAAGTCGGTAAACGCCAGTCGCGCGTTTTCCCGTTCACTCCTCCGTTCAACTTCACCGGACAGCCTGCGATCTCGCTGCCGCTCGCGTGGAGTGAAGACGGACTGCCGATCGGAATGCAATTCGCCGCCCGGTACGCCGATGAGGCCACACTCTTCCGCCTCGCTGCGCAACTCGAACAGGCCCGTCCGTGGATCGATCGCAAGCCGATCATCTGGGGCTGAGCTGGACACGAGAACCGTCACGCATTCGTTATGATCTCGAGCGGTGAGTGTGGATTGAGCGGGTCAGTACACCCGAGGCACTGCTACGGACTCGAGTCCGAACATGAGCATCAGCGGATCAAGGAGCCCCATGCAGCGCGGGATCGTCGTCATTCCTACGTACAACGAGGCTGAGAACATTCCTCTGATCGTGCCCGAAGTGCTCGAGCAGGATCCACGCCTTGAAATTCTCGTCGTCGATGACGCCTCGCCCGATGGAACAGGCCAACTTGCCGACGAATTGGCCGAGTCCACGGGCCGGGTCCACGTCCTGCACCGACCGGAGAAGCAAGGTCTTGGTCCCGCCTATCGCGCGGGATTGCGAAAGGCGCTCGATCTGGGTGCCGATTTCGTCGTCCAGATGGATGCCGATTTCTCGCACCCCCCAGCGATTTTAAAAGTGCTCCTGGCGGAGATCGAACACAACGATGTCGTGCTCGGTTCTCGCTACCTCAATGGCATCACTGTCGTGAACTGGCCGATCGAGCGCATTCTGATCAGCTATTTCGGGAACTGGTACATCCGGAAAATTACTGGACTGAAGATCACTGATTCGACGGGTGGTCTGCGCTGTGTTCGTCGCGAGCTGCTCGAGAAGATGGGATTCGAACGCATTCGGGCCAACGGCTATGCATTCCAGGTCGAGATGAACTACCGCTTCGTGAAACAGAAGGCGAGGATCAAGGAGATTCCCTTCTTTTTCCTCGACCGTACCCGGGGTACCTCGAAGCTGACTCTCAAGATTGGCTTGGAGGCACTTTGGGTTGCCTGGTGGTTGCGCATCGCCGATGCGCTTGGACGGCTCTAGCCGTGCGAAACACTCTCGTGCCCGAGCCGCACGAAAGCGCACTGAGCTAGTTTTCGCGCTATGAGCTCACCCTGCCGCGTCCTGGTCCTCAACGAACGCGACCTGCGACATCCATTGGCTGGAGGTGCAGAGCTGCACGTATCCGAAGTCTTTCGCCGATTGAATGGGCGCGGCTACGAGATCACCCTCGCGACGTCGAGTTTCGCGGGTTCACCCTCCCGCCAGAACGTGGACGGTCTCCAGGTACGCAGGCTCGGAGGGCTGCCGTTCTATTACCCCCGTGTGGCTTGGGTGTGCGCGCGCGAAACCCGCCGTGGTGACTTCGACGTGGTCGTCGAGTGCCTCAACAAAGTCCCCTTTTTCTCGCCACTCTATTCGCGGGCTCCGGTACTGGCTTTGTGCCACCACCTCTTCGGCGAAGTTGCCTTTAGGCAGGTCGCGTGGCCGATTGCTGCAACCGTATGGGCAGCAGAACGACTGATCCCGCCGCTCTACCGAGGCCGACCCTTCATTACGATTTCTGAAAGTTCGCGCGACGATCTGGTGGGACGCGGTATTCCCGAAGCGGACATCCAGGTGAGCCATTGCGGCGTCGAGGCCACCGAGGCTGTCGTCGACGTCGATCGAGTTCGTCCGCAACGGGTGGCCTACATGGGTCGTCTTGCGTCCTACAAACGCGTCGACGTTCTGTTGCGTGCGATGGCACGTCTCAAGGATCGCTTTCCAGCAGCCGAGGTCCTGATCATCGGGCGCGGCGCGGCTCGTCCCGCCCTCGAAAAACTCGCCGACGAGATCGGACTGAGAGACCGAGTTCGGTTTGCGGGATTCGTATCCAACGCCGAACGGGATTCGCTCCTCGCCGACTGTCGCGTCTGCGTCTGTGCCTCGGAGAAGGAAGGCTGGGGCCTCACCGTGATCGAGGCGAATCGTGTTGGTACGCCGGTCGTGGCGAGCGATGCGCCGGGTTTGCGGGATTCGGTTCGCGACGGACAGACGGGCCTGCTCGCACCATACGGGGACGTCGATGCCTTCGCCGATGCGATTGGGCGACTTCTCGAAGACGATACGCTTGCACTCCGGATGTCACGTGAAGCGCTGCGCTGGTCGAAGCATTTCGACTGGGATCGCGCTGCATCCGAGATGGGTGAAGCCATCGATCGAGCACGGCGCAGCCATTGATGTCGGGTACCAGAAAAACTTGGCTGATCGCGCTCGGAGTTGCTGTGACCGTGGGCGTCTGCATGCGAATCAACAATGCAATCTATTACCCCGTCGGCATGGGTTTCGACGCGACCGGGAATTGGGACTATATCGCGTTGCTGCTGCGTTCGTGGGCTCTTCCAGCTCCTGATCAGGGCTGGTCCACGGCGCATCCACCCTTCTTTTACAATTTTTCCGCTGCGATCATCGGGCTCCTCGGTTCGGCCAACAAGCTCGCCGCAGTGCACGCGGTTCGACTCGCGACGGCTGGTGCCGGCCTCTTGGGTATAGGGGCTGCCGTGTTGCTGGTTCGACGGGCGGATCCGGAGAACACGCGTCGCGCATTCATTGCGGGCGCACTGTTGCTCTTTCTTCCGGTTCATCTCTATATGAGCGCGATGTTGAGCGAGGAGATCCTGGTTACGGCTCTGATCTCGCTTGCGGTCGTCGGCGTTGCGATGGATTCGCTCGCTACGCCCACGTCCGACCATTCTTGGCCGCGGGCCGCGTTCTTCGGCGCGATCGCTGGACTGGCGCTCCTCACCAAATTGTCTGGTCTCTTGATTGTTTGCGCAGGCGTCGCAGCATACTCGATCGATTGGATGCGATCGGGTCAGAAATCCGTGTCGCTGCGCAGTGCGTTGGTTTTCGGTGCAGTCGCGTCTATGGTCGGCGGCTGGTATTACGTCTGGAATCTGTTCACCTACGGCTACCTCTATCCTCACGGTCTCGAGGTCCACTCGGTCATGTTCAGCATGCCTCCGGGCGAGCGAAGCGTTGCTGACTACCTTCGATTCCCACTGGCTACGTTTACCGATCCGCAGCTGCTCTCGCCGAATCTGCTTCGCTCTGTCTGGGG
>JAQBEG010000542.1:0-5839 GCA_032123985.1 Deltaproteobacteria bacterium | reverse complement strand
GGAGGGCGAGCGGCGCTCGCTGCAGATGTACTGGGTAGAACCGAAGCGACTCGAGAAGGGCAAGAAGATGTTGACGCCGATGCGTCTATTCAAACGCTGGCGAAAGAAACGCAAGCGCTAGCGAACGCGTCACCAGGTCTCGCCGAAGGGCCGGATCAGCGTATCGAAGGTCCAGGCCGACCGCGGTTGGTGCGCGAGGTGCCAGACTTCGCCCGCGATATCCGCCGGCTTGCAAAAGAATTCGTCGGGCGCGTCGGGCATGCGTTCGCGCGTCCAGGCGAGATCGATCACCGCATCGACCGCGACGTAGCCAACATGGACACCCTTCGGTCCGAGCGAGCGAGCCATGGATTCTGCAAGGACACGCTGCGCGGCCTTCGTCGGTGCGAATCCCGCAAAATTCGCTTTTCCGCGATAAGCCGATGTGTTGCCGGTGCAGATGATCGCCCCGCCATCGCCATCGATCATCGCCGGTGCGAGCAGTCGTGCGAGGTGTAGGAGTGCCATCGTGTTGATCTGAAAGTTTCGTTCCAGGACAGCCGGATCGATGTCCAGGAAATCGCCAAAGGCACCGCCGACGGCGTTATGCACGAGCACGTCAGGCGCCCCGACGTCGCTGCGAACGGCGGCAACGACTTGTTCGAGGCGGCTCTGGTCGGTGACGTCACAAGCGTATCCGGTGGCGTTCTCGATCTCGCTTTCGAGCTCGCGCAGCCGGCTTTCCGTTCGCGCAAGCATGGCTACGTGATATCCACCTTCGGCGAAACGGCGTACGACCGCCGCGCCGGTGCCGGGGCCGACACCAGTGACCAGACAGACGCCCTTGGACATTGCGCTTCCTCCAGATTGGAAATGGAAGCTATCACAGCGCGGTTCCGTGGAATTTCTCATGGACCGATCCACTTCAGCTGCAGTCCACAGCGAACCGCGCCGGACTCGCAGCCCGTTCTGATCGAGAGAATCTCTGCTATCGGTGATGGGGAATCGGGGCATATACTTCCGGCGCCCGGACAGCCGGTTCGAAGGGGACCCGATGGCCGGAGTGTCCGCACCACTCCAGTCGGGTTGCCGTCGCAGGCTCCAACTCGGGTCGCTGAACCAATCGAATTCGCCAAGTCACGCGGCCTAGGTTGAAGCCTCGGCCAGAAAGTGTGCCGCGACGACGGTGGCGTGTACGTCGTCAAAGCAGTTTCGAACAGGCAGCACTCTTTTCTATAGAAATGATTTGCGGATGCGTAATTCAAGCAGCCATTTCCACTCCGCGGCTCAGTACTGTTCTGACACGGGGGCCGCGCATGAGGCGCATTTGCCCCGTCTCGGGCCCTTTGAATCAACCTGGATTCCGGAACAGCGGAATAACGATGACCAGGGCGCTTTGCTCCGGCATGTCAGGTGCGTCGGCGAGGCCTATACTTCTGTCCCCGCTGGCCCGCTCGTCTCAGAGGGGACCGGATGACAGCCGGCTCTGGGCCGAACGATCCTGAAGACCTACTCACGCTTTAACGGAGATTTTTCCAATGGCCAAGCAACCACCCGTCGCCCTTGTGATGGGCAGCGACTCCGACCTCCCGAAGCTCGAGGCCACGCTCGCCGTGCTCAAGGCGCTACAGATACCGTTGGAGGTGCGGGTGATCTCGGCGCACCGCACGCCCGACGAGTTACGCGAATGGCTCGATGCCGCGGTACCCAACGGGTTGAAGGTGATCATCGCGGCCGCCGGCATGGCCGCGCATCTCGCCGGCGCATGTGCGGCGCACACCACGATTCCCGTCATCGGAATTCCCATCGTGGGCGGGGCGCTCAACGGACTCGATGCCTTGCTCGCCACCGTGAATATGCCGGGCGGTGTGCCGGTCGGCACGGTGGGGCTCGGTAGTGCGGGCGCAAGAAACGCCGCGCTGTTCGCGGCGCAGATCCTGGCTGTGGCCGACCCGGCGATCGCCGCGCGTGTCGCTGCCCTACGTGCAGCCGACGCCGACGCAGTGCGCGCCAAGGATGCCAAGGTTCGAGCGGAACACCCGTCCGGGTAGCAGTGAAATTGGGGATCCAGCTGGCGGCGTGGACGCAGATGCAGATATGCGGTTCCATCGGCAGTCCAGCAGTTTGCGGATGACTGAACCGCCGACCTCCGAATTCGTTGGAGGTCGTTGGAGGTCGTTGGAGGTCTTGTGACGCTGCTTGGCGACGGCATCCGATTCGATCGCTTTGTCTCCCCGTATTTTTGAACAGGAATTTCAGGGACGATCGTGACAGCCGACCGCGATGAAGCCAGGCAGATCCTTCAGCACGCCATCGAATCCGTGGCGAACGGCGACGCCGGTGTGCAAGCCTCATCTTTTGCAGCCTTCGCGACGTCCTTCCTCCACGCGGCGGAGGGGCGACCTCTGCAGACCCATGGTACCGCGGGGCTGATCGCCGTTGCCCAGAGCGCATTCGAGTTCGCGCAGACCAGGGCTCGCGGCGAGTGTTTGTTGCGTGTGCGAAGTCCAATCGACCTCCCCGGCCGAAGCGTGATCGAGATCCTGCAGGACGATCGCCCCTTCCTCGTCGATACGCTCCGACTCTTTCTGCGTCGTCATCAGCTTCAGGAACAGATGCTTCTCCATCCGACATTGTCGCTGACCCGCGACGAGTCCGGAACCTTGCAATCGGTGGGCGATGCCGCGGGGATCCGGGAATCGATGATCTACGTCGAGTTCCATCCGAGCGTCGACGAGGAACGCCTGCGTTCGCTCGAAGCGGAACTCACCGACGTGATGCGCTGGGTCGCGCACGTGACTGAAGATCACCGCATCATGATTCGCGCGGTGCGCGAGATTGCCTCGAACATAGAACTCGCCAGAGCCAACCTCGACGTGGGTGAAGAGCGAGTCGCGAAAATCATTCGTTTTCTAGATTGGCTCATCGAGGATCAGTTCGTGTTCATGGGCACGCGCCGCTACGACGTGCGGCGCCATGTTGGCGAACTCGAGATTACGCTTCGGCCCGGTGGTCTGGGCATGTGGCGCGATAATACCGACAGTCGTTTCATCGAACCCCAGCGCGGCGCAGAGATTCCGATCGGCCTGCGCCTCTCACTCGAGGACCCCCGAATCATCCAGGTGATGAAGGGCTGGACCCAGACCCGCATCCATCGCGCCGGTCGCATCGACCGAATTCTCGTGAAGGAGTTCGACGAGAACGGCGAACTCTCTGGCTTCTCCATCATCGCCGGACTATTCGGCAACCGGGCGCTGCGTACGCCGAGCTCCCTGATTCCGTTGCTCGCGGAACGCCTCGACCAGATTCTCGAAACAGACGCTGCGGCGCCGGGCTCACACCGTTATAAGGCGCTGGTCACCGCATTCGACTCTGCTCCAATGGAGTTCTTGTTTGGAGCATCGGTCGAGGACAACGCGACGCTCATTCGCGAGATCATCGACATCGAAGGTGCGGAAGATCCACGGGTCGTCTTGCGCACTGACGCCTCCGGTCACTCATTCTACGCAGCTGTGATCCTCCCACGCGAGCGCTATAGCGAAGAACTTCGTGGATCAGTACGTGACTTGCTCGCCGCACATTCCGCGGTCGGGTACATCGACGACCGCGTCTCGTTTCTCGAAGAGGGCACCGCGCTTCTCCACTTCTTCTGCACGCTTCGCGACGGCGATCCACCGCGGGCCGCGGAGTTGGAGGCCGAGGTCGAGCAGCTGGCTACGCGATGGGAGGAGCAGCTCACCGACGCATTGATCGCGATCCACGGCGCGGCTGAGGGCGGAGGGCTGGCCGCTCGTTATGTCGAGGCGTTTACCGATACTCTGCGCGTGGAAACGCATCCCGCCGACGCAGTGAGGGACGTCGAGTCCCTGGAGTCGCTCTCCCGCACAGGCGAGCCGCAAATTGGTTTATTCCGTGACCGTCGAGAGCCCAACGCCGAGACGAGCATGCTACGGATCTATCTCCGAGAGGAGCGGCTGCTGTCGGACCTGCTCCCGCTCGTCGATCATTTCGGAATCAGGGTTGTTGACGCCCGTCAGTCGCCGGTCGTCACCCGGGACCGGGGTAGCGCCTTCATTCATGCGCTGCGAGTCCTCCCGCTCGGCGCCGACGAGTCCGAACTCGATGCAATCGCGCCGCGGCTCGGTGAAGCCCTGCGCATGGCGCTGCAAGCTGTGGTCCCGGACGACGCGCTCAACGCGCTGGTGCTGGTGGCCGGACTGGATTGGCGCCAAGTCGAGCTGATCCGCACGTACCTCGAGTACATCAATCAGATTCAGACTACGCTCACGCGCGCGTTCGTGCGTGAGATTCTGCTCCAGAACCCGATCGCCGTGCGTATGATGGTCGAGCTCCACGCTGCTCGGCTGGCTCCTGGGCTCGACGACGCCGAGCGCAAGCGCCGGGAAGAGGATCTCCGAGAGCAATTCGAGCGCTATCGCGACCGGATCTCGAGCCTGAACGAAGATAGGGCACTCGGGGCCGTGGCCGAACTGATCGAGGCTACGTTGCGCACGAACTTCTTCGCTCACGTGCACTCGACCCATCGTATCGCCATCAAACTCGACCCATCGTGTATCTCGACCTTGAAGCCGCCTTACGCCTATCGCGAAATTTTTGTGCACGGATCCGGCGTCGATGGCATTCATATCCGCGGCGGCCCGGTCGCCCGAGGTGGGATCCGTTGGAGTGACCGGCTCGACGACTTTCGGACTGAGGTTCTCGGTCTGATGCGAACGCAGCAGCTCAAGAACGGATTGATCATCCCCGTCGGCGCCAAGGGTGGCTTCATCCTACGCTCGATGAATCTTTCACCGTCCGAGGCGCGCGCGCAAGCAGACGAAGCGTACCGTGTTTTCATCTCGGGGCTTCTCGACCTGACTGACAACATCGACACAGAAGGTCATGTGGTGCCTCCGGTGGACGTGTTCCGGCGCGACGCCGACGATCCCTACCTGGTTGTCGCGGCGGACAAGGGAACAGCCCATCTTTCCGATGCGGCCAATGGACTGGCGCTAGAGCGTGGTTTTTGGCTCGGGGATGCCTTCGCCTCGGGTGGATCCGTCGGCTACGACCACAAGAAATATGCGATCACGGCCCGTGGCGCCTGGGAATGCGTGAAGCACCACCTCTCCGCGCTCGGCATCGATCCCGAGTATGACACCTACGACGTCGCCGGAATCGGGGACATGTCGGGCGACGTTTTCGGAAACGGATTGCTACTGATGCGCAAGGCAAAGCTGGTCGCAGCCTTCGATCATCGGCATATCTTCCTCGACCCCGATCCAGACCCCGAGCGCTCATGGCAGGAGCGAAGCCGTCTTTTTGCTCTGCCCCGTTCGAGCTGGTCCGACTACGACTCCGAATGTATCTCGCGCGGCGGCGGCGTCTGGCCGCGGTCCGCCAAACGCATCGAGCTCGCGCCCGAAGCCAGCAAGATGCTTGGTCTCGACCAATCCACCGTGACGGGTCCCGAGCTCGTTCGCGCGGTGCTCCGTGCGCAGGTCGACCTGCTGTGGAACGGCGGCATAGGGACGTACGTGAAGTCGTCTGAAGAGACACACGCAGATGTCGGAGATCGCGCCAACGAATTGGTACGTATCGACGCCCCGGAACTTCGAGCTCGAATCATCGGCGAGGGCGGCAATCTCGGCCTGACACAGGCGGCACGCGTCGAGGCAGCAATCGCCGGCGTGCGGCTCGACACGGATGCGATCCACAATTCGGCCGGCGTCGATCTCTCCGATCATGAAGTCAACTACAAGATCCTGCTTGCTCGACCGACGCTCTCCGGCAGTCTCACACCGCTGGAACGCGCGAACCAGCTCGCCGCGATTGCCGACGAGGCCTGCGAATCGGTACT
>JAQBEG010000541.1:0-3306 GCA_032123985.1 Deltaproteobacteria bacterium | reverse complement strand
TCGCCTGCACGAAAGCGCGTCGTCCGCGGATCTGCCCGATCTATCGGACCTCGCCCCGGATCTGACGCGATTGTTTCCTGCGCTGAGTGAGATCAGCGCGTTTCGCTCCGCCACCCATTCGGGCGAAGTCTCGGACGTCCTGAAGATCGAAGATCGGACGTACGTCTACGAGCTCATCGCGCGAACCCTTACACGAGTTGCGGCAGGGCGCCCCTTGATGCTGGTCATGGAAAACCTCCATGCCGCCGAGATGTCCGTCGACGCACTCGCGTATGTCGTCAGGCGTCTGAGCGCGACTCCGACTCTGGTAACTGCGACCTATCGACAAACCGAGATAGACAGGCGGCATCCGCTGAGTCGCATGATCGACACCTTCTCGGATGATCCCAGATTCGCGACCTTTGTTCTCGGCGCGTTCTCATCCGGTGAGCATCGCCTCTTCATCCAGTCGATGGTTGGGGAAGGGTCTCTGTCGGAGAGCCTGGTTGACAAGCTCTTCGCGTCGACCGAGGCGAACCCGTTCTTCACGAAGGAACTGGTGAGATCTCTCACCGATTCGGGTGGCATCTCCAGGACCGAGAGTGGCGAGTGGATTCTCTCCCGTCAGGTGGCGATGGACGCGGACGCGCTGCCTGACACTATCCAGCAGACAGTCGAGCGAAGGATTGACAGGCTTACCGACGAGTTGAGAGGTGTGCTTTCGGTCGCCTCGGTCATCGGGCGTACGTTCGACCAGGCCGAGCTCCTCGAGTTGCTCGGATCTGAATCCTGGGTCGATGACGCGATTGATGCTCTTGTTGGGGAGGGATTTCTCGAAGAGGAGGAGTCGAGGGGCTCGGACCGCCTCACGTTTTCGAGTGGCATTGTCCGCGACGTCTTGTATAACGCGCTGTCGCGGCGAAAGAGACGCTCGCTTCATCGCCAGTGTGCCGAGATACTCGAGGAACGACATGCCGGAAGGGTCGATCGGGTCTATTCAGACCTCGTGCATCACTACTCCGAAGCGGATGTCGCCGACCGAACGATCGAATACGGACTGGCGCTTGCGCACCAGTCTCTCGAGGTCTACTCGCCCGACCGCGCCGCGAAGGCGATACGGTCGGTCATGGAGTTCCTCGAAGACGGAGAATCGCGGGAGGATCAGCTCGCCAAGGGAGAGGCGCACATGCTCATGGCCTCTGCGCAAAGGATGTTAGGCAAACTCGAAGCCGCGCTCCGCGAGGCGAGTGAGTCCGTGAGGTGGTTTGAAAAGGCCGAACTCCCTGGGAAAGCTGCGGAAGCCATTCTCCTGGCGGGAGAGGTCGCCTGGCTTGGGCGTCAGGCAGAGGAGACACGGCGCTGGGTCGGGCGAGGTGTGGAGCTCGCCCGCAAGACCGAGGATGTGGACGTGCTGGTTCGTCTTCTATCACTCGCTCTGACCGTCGCGTCCCTTCGCGGAGAGCACGATACCGCGAGACAGATTCAGGAGGAGCTGAAGGCGCTGGAGCTGAAGGGAGGCAGCGGCGATGCCGAGGAGGAGCTTCCTACCGGCGGTACGCTGGTTGTCGGACTCGTAAATCCGATCGATGCCCGGGAGCCGTGCAGAATCGTCATCGATGACGAGAGCGAGGTCCTTGCACTTGTTTTCGATCCTCTCTTCGAGACCGACGAGCAAGGCTACGCCCGCCCGAACCTCTGCTGCGACTGGGAGGTACTCGAAGAGGGTCGGTTGCTGCGTTTCAAGCTTCGTGATGACGTCAGGTTTCATGACGGATCGCGCCTGACAGCCGACGTTGTGAAGGAATCGTTTGAGCGCGCGATTCGAGAGCGACCAATGGACGTGTCGCCAGCGTTCTCGGCGATTCAGGGTGCCACTGAGCTGCGAGAAGGCACGACCGATCACGTCGAAGGAATCGTTTCCAGCGCATCGGACACATTCGAAATCAGGCTGGTCGAGGCGCTGCCGTTCTACCCAGCGATGCTGGCCGATACGGCCACCGGCGTGATGCGCAAAACCGAGGACGGAAAAATCGTTGGTACCGGACCCTTCTTCCTGTCAGACGACGCCGAGGATTCTCTCCAGCTTACGGCGGTCGAGGAGTTTTGGCGGCCTCGTCGACCGCGACTCGACTCGATTCGATTCCACATTCTTCCCAGTGCCGGTGAGATGGCCCACGAGATGCGCGACGGGAGCATCGATGTCGGCCGAGACTTTTCGCCGCATGACCTCGAAGCGGTTCTCCGCGACCCGGTGCTCCGCAATGGTCACGTGGAGGCTCCGAAGAAGAACACGTATCTAGCCGTATTCAACTCCTTCAGTCCCATTGGTGGAGTCGAGCAGTTGAGGCAGGCCATGTGCGGGGTGGTGCAAAGCCGCGACCTCGTGTGGCGAACGCTGGGGCGGCTGGCCGAACCGGCGACCGGGGTGATCCCTCCGGGTATTTTTGGCCACGACGCGGGGCTCAAACGGCGCGTGCTGACTCGTGACGCCGCCATCGAGCTCGTCGGGTCGTGCGGCCTCGAAACGCCTGTGCGACTGGTAGCCGCAGCCCACCCGCTGTTTCACGATCGTTATCGATCCCTCCTTTCGGCTCTGATCGAGATCTGGCGGGAGATTGGTGTCGAGGTCACCTTCACGGCCACGTCGATGAAGGACTTCATCGCGACAGGCACCGATACGAAGGGGATCGACATGCGCATCGTCAGATGGGTTGCCGACTACGACGATCCCGATTCGTTTGCGCATGGACTCTTCAACTCGCGAGATGGCATTTTCGGCCGCTACTATTCAGGTGCGGACCTCGACAACCTCATCGAGGGGGCGAGGACGGAGAACCGTCCTGCGGTGAGAGAAGCGCTTTACCATCGGTTCGAGAGTCTTCTCGCAAAGAGCGCCGCGGTCGTGCCGTTGTTCCACGAGGTCGACTATCGAGTGGTCGGGCCGCGTGTTCGTGGACTCGAGCTTCGTAGCGCGCCGCCCTACATCAATTACTTCGACGTAGCGATCTCGGAGGAGTCACCAAAGCACGCGGTGGCGGCGCACAGTGGAGGTGTCCTTACTGTTCCGATCTCCGAGGACATCATGGAGCTTAGTCCGGAGAGAGCGCACACCGTGGAGCGAGCCGAGGTGTCGGGCACGATTTTCGAGACCATTACGCGTTGTACGAACGGCGCACGGATCGAGCCGTGGCTTGCATCGGAGATCCTTCCGGAGAGCGGAGCCGCTCGTTTCAGAGTTCGATTGCGCGACGTCCGGTTCCACGATGGGCGCCGCCTGACAGCGAGGGATGTGCGTTATTCGTGGGAGCGGCTACTCCTCGAGAGCAG
>JAQBEG010000540.1:0-4497 GCA_032123985.1 Deltaproteobacteria bacterium | reverse complement strand
CCATCTGCATTTCACGATGATGATCGGCGGGCATCCGGTGACGGCGATCGACTGGTGGAGCGAGCAGTGGGTCGAAGATCGCATCAACCGCAAGCTCGTGGAAGCGGGACTCGCACCGCCGAACTAACGTCGTTCGCGCTTCGCATGTCTCTGCGATCGCACGATCGCTAGCAGTAATGCTTCGATGGTGAAGTTGCGGGCGGCACTCTCTGGCCGTTATCGATCGCGAGCCGTGAGCGTTGCGAATATTTCCCTCATCCCTTCCACGCGCGAGACGTACTTCCGCAGATCGTGATTCCCGCAGCGGGCATCGGGCGAAAGCGCGAGACCACTGCGGGCGTAGGTGTTGCCCGTGCCGGTGCCGCACAGGTGGATGACGGCGGCGAGCCTCTCCTTCTGGTTGGGGGTCGCGGAGCCGATCCGGTGCCGAGCCAGGGTATTCGACACCGCACGATCGAGGAACGCGGAAGTGAGTTCGACGGCGTGGCTCGGGATCACCCGGAAGTAGAATTCATTGAACCAACACGAGCGCCAGTCCTGCCACGGCCCTTCCTCGACGACGGCGTGGTCGTGGATGCAGTAGCGCTTCGCGCGCTCGAAAGTGCCATCGGTGATCTGGTACAGGCCGACGGAACTCGATGCTGGCCGATAGACCTCGAACGGGTCGGTGCGCCACGCCCACCGCCAATAGGTCCGAACCACCGGGTTGCCGGAGCCCTCCACCTGCGCGAGCGCTGCCAGTAGCTCCGGGCTGATGGTGGCCGTTGCATGCCGACGAAAGAGCGGTGCATAGGCGCGCCAGGTCTCGGATGGTGTTTTGTAGAGCGATCCGCTGACGGGAATGAAGAGCTCGGTCGGCTTGCGGATTACCTGATAGATCCCGTTGACCGCGATCCACAGAGTTACACCGACGGCGGCGGCGAGAAAGATCTGCACTCGCGTCGGCGCCCGTCGAAGGGCGCGCCACCAACGCCGCCGACGACTTCGGCTCGGCCAGATGCGTGAGACGAGACGCTGGAGGAGGCGCTTCCGTCGGTCGAATCGGCGTACGCTGCGTCCTCTGGGCCGTGACGTGGATCGACGCGACACGGATCTCCTGCTTCCGAGTTCGGCGACGGACCGTCGCGCGAAGCGCTGGAGAACGTAGCGGGGCTCACCGATCGCGACTCCGACCGGCGACAGCGAACTCGGCGCCGGTACGGAACGTCCCGGTTTGAATCACGATCCGCCCGCCTACTAAGGCTAAGGCTGATTCGAAACCACGACTGACACAAGGCTGAGAGATGCGCCTCACATGCCGGTCGGAGAGGTCGCAATTCAGATTTGTCGTGGTATTATTCCCACACTAACAGAACCGTAAGATCAACAGCGGAATTTGCAGCACCTTTGACGTTCTGCCGCATTTGGAGAATTGATATGATTACACGCCTTTTTTGGATCAGCCTCATTTTCTTTGCACTCGTTCCACTTGGCGCCTCGGCACAGGTCGACGCGGGCGAGGATGTCGCCCTGGAGTGCGAGTCCGAAAACGGAACCGAGTACACGCTCAACGGCAGCGCGCCGACGGGTGACGGAATCGTCAACCAGTGGACGACGGATCCGGTGGTCGATCTCGACGACGCGGACATGCTGACGCCGACCGGCCTATTCCCGCTCGGGCTGACCGTTGCAACGCTCACGTCGACCGCGGACGGCGGCACGTCGGAGAGTGATAGCGCCAACGTGACGGTGCAAGATACTCAACCTCCAGTCGTCCGTTTGAAGGTCTTCCCCTCCTACCTGTGGCCGCCCAACCACGATCTGCAGGCGGTGAATGTTCGCGTTCGGGTTCAAGATCGCTGCAGCAGTGAGAGTGATAGCGTCGTAGAGCTGGTCTCTGTCGAGAGCAACGAGCCCGACAACGGTACCGGCGACGGCAACACTGTGAACGACATCCAGGACGCCGACCTCGGTAGCGACGACCGCAGCGTGCTGCTGCGAGCGGAGCGTAAGGGCAATGGTCACGGTCGGATCTACACCCTGACCTATCGCGTCACCGATGGTCATGGCAACGAAACGGATGCCGAGGCGAGAGTCTATGTCCCCCACGACGCATCGGATCTGAAGGATCTGATCGGTGATGATGATGACGATCTCGACGACATGGAGCCCATCTGTCCACGCCCGAACGACGCCGTCGACGAGTTGACCGAGATCTTCCCCGGGCTCGGCAGCGTCAGGAACGAAAAGGCCTGCGCCAAGATCTGCAAAGTCTGGACGCAGAGTTGCGGACAGATCGCAGCCGGCAGTGCGAAGTGCGTGCACGGCGAAGAGAATGCCCTCAGGCTGATCTCGGCGGCGGAGTGCAAGGATTCCGACGACCGTTCTGAGATTCGCGAATGCGTGGCGGACTTGAAAGCAGAGAGAGCCAACCAGAAGACAGCGCTCAAGCAAGAGGCGCGCGAGGCGGGCGATACCTGCAATCGACAGGGCCGGCGATGCGTGAATGCCTGCAACGATATGTTCGGCGGAACGCCGACACGCTAAGAGGACGAGTAGCCCGCGGCTGAGTTCCGATTGGTTTACGCTCCGCGGGCGGGTGCTTCATGGCACGCGCCCGCGGAGCAACCACGAGCTCACGCTGAAAACGTGGCGATTCTTGTCGGCGACCTGCATCTCGCGTTTGCGTGGTCTATTTTGATTCGTCCATGAGCGAACCCCCCTCGACGGAAACCCCAGCCAACGAAGCCGAACTAGAGGGCTCGGAGTTTCAGATCAGCCTCGATCGCGCGGGTCGCGGCCCGGCGGGTCACCCCACGCATCCTGAGATCCAGCTCCTGGCTCCGGATTTCTACGCAGAACCGGATGCGCGCTTTCGATGGATGCGTGAGAACGCACCGGTCTACTGGGATGACGCGACAGGCATCTGGGGACTCGCCAGTTACGCCCATATCATGGAAGTTTCGAAGAACTGGGAGGTGTTCGGCTCAGGCCAGGGGTCGCGGCCGGACTCGAACGTGCCCAGCATGATCAACTTCGATCCGCCGCAGCACATCCTGCGACGACAAATCGTCAGCTCGGGTTTTACGCCTCGGCGTGTTCAGGACCACGAGCCCTTCTTGCGTCGGATCGTGAACGATCTTATCGACGCGGTCGTCGATCGTGGCGAGTGCGATTTCGTTCGCGACATCGCAACGCCGCTGCCCATGCACATGATTGGTGCCTTGATGGGCTTGCCGGCGTCGGATCATGGACAGCTGCTCGCGTGGTCGGATCTTTTCGCCACGGGCGGAGACGAAGTCGCAGAAGAGGTCGGTCCAGCCGTTCAGGCCTATGCGGAGTACATCCTGAAGATCATCAATGAGCGTCGGGGCAGCGACGCGGAAGATCTAGTGAGCCTGGTCGTCAACACCGACGTGGATGGGGAAAAGCTCACTGATACGGATTTGATCATGGAGACTATGCTCGTCCTGGTCGGAGGAGATGAAACGACTCGTCATGTCATCTCTGGGGGACTCGAGGCATTACTACGAAATCCGGATCAGTTGTTGGCGCTTCGTCTCAATCCAACGCTCATGAAGGGTGCCGTCGAAGAAATGCTGCGCTGGGTCACGCCGATTCAGAACATGAATCGCACAGCGATGCGCGATGTCGAACTCGGTGGCCAACAGATCAAGCAGGGGGACCGAATGCTGCTCCTCTATCCCTCGGCGAATCGCGACGCCGCCATGTTCGATGAGCCGGACCGATTCAAGATCGATCGAAGCCCGAATGATCACCTCGCCTTCGGAGGGTACGGGCGACATCATTGTCTCGGTGCCCAGCTCGCGCGTCTCGAGTTGCGGGTGCTCTTCGAAGAACTGCTCACACGCCTCGACGAGATCGAGCTCGTGGATGCGGACACGCCGCTTCCGCGTCGTCGCGGAAACTTCGTCCTGGGCCTGGACGCGATGCCAATCCGCTTTCGGGCGATGCTCGGGATGTCGTCCTGAGCAGGGCTCGAATCACACTGGAGTACACCATGGATCGGATGAACGAACTCGGTTTCTACACCCTGGCCGGCGCGCCGCGTACTCCGCACGACCTGATCGCCGAAGTGCAGCAGGCCGAGGTCCTCGGCCTGGGCTCTGCGTTCATCTCGGAGCGTTTCAACATCAAGGAGGCGGCTACGCTTTCGGGTGCCGTTGGCGCCATTTCGAGCGAAATTGGGATCGCAACGGCGGCGACGAATCACAATACCCGCCACCCGATGGTAACGGCGGCCTTCGCGATGACGATGCACCGCCTAACAGGAGGCCGCTTTTCCCTCGGTCTTGGTCGCGGTATCGCGCGTATGTTCGACGTCTATGGCCTGCCCCACATCACGACTGCACAGATAGAGGACTTCGTCGGTCTGATGCGGCGCGTCTGGCGAGGCGAAGTGGTGGTGGGGCATGACGGCCCGGCTGGGAAGTATCCGCTCCTCACCATGGGGCCGGACTACGACGAGCACATCCCCATGACCTTCACCGCCTTTGG
>JAQBEG010000539.1:0-6795 GCA_032123985.1 Deltaproteobacteria bacterium | reverse complement strand
GCTAGAGAAGAGAAGACCGCCTTGAGGATCTACCTCGACCACAACGCGACGACGCCGATTCGACCCGAGGTCGTCGACGCAATGACGCGCGTGCTGCACGACGAGTTTGGCAACCCTTCGAGCGTCTATGCCGAAGGGGCCCAGGCTCGCGCACGCGTAGAGACCGCTCGGGCCCAGGTGGCTGAATTTCTCGGTGTCGACCACAGCGAGATTCGATTCACAGGCGGCGCGACCGAGGCAAACAACACGGTTTTGTTTGGTGCCCTGACGCCCGGCGACCACGTCGTCACGACGCTCGTCGAGCACCCCTCGATCGAGGAGCCTCTCGCGATCCTGGAAGAGCGCGGCGTGCGGGTTGATCGGGTCGGTCCCGATGGGGACGGATGCGTTTCGGCCAGCGAAATGGCCGCGGCGATCGAGGATCGAACGAAATTGGTCGCGATGATCTGGGCCAACAACGAGACCGGTTCGATTCAGCCGGTGGAAGAGGTCGCTGAAAGTTGTGCTGCTCGCGGTGTTGCTCTGCATGTCGACGCGACGCAGGCCATCGGAAAATGCCCCGTCGATCTCGCAAAGGTTCGAGTCGCTTCGCTCGCGTCGTCGGCGCACAAGCTCGGTGGACCAAAGGGGGTCGGCGCGCTCGTCACCCCGAACGGCACGATCGTTCCGCCGCTTCTCTACGGAGGTGGGCAGGAAAAGGGGCTGCGGGGTGGCACGGAAAATGTGGCGGGCATCGTCGGTTATGGTCTCGCTTGTGAGCTTGCCAGGATCGACGGGGCTGCGCGCGCGGAGGCGTACGGCAAGCTTCGCGATCGACTTTGGCAGGGCATTCGGTCCAATCTGGACGACGTGCGTTGGAACGGCGGACCCGACCGAACTCTCAGCAATACGTTGAATGTCGAATTCACGGGGATTGCAGGAGAAGTTTTGCTTCAGGCATTGGATCTCGAGGGCGTTGCGGTCTCCGCAGGAGCGGCCTGCCATTCCGGATCGATCGAGCCGTCGAAGGTCTTGATCGCGATGGGCCGCACGCCGGAGCAGGCCCGTGCCAGCTTGCGGATTTCCGTGGGTTGGGGAGTGGACGAGGTACAGATCGATCGGGTCGTGACGCTGCTCAAGGAGCTGGTGCCCCGAGTCCGCGGAATGGAGGCCCCGTGAGCGCCCGTGTTGTCGTTGCCATGTCCGGCGGAGTCGATTCGTCCGTCGCCGCGGCGTTGATCGCTGAATCCGGCGCTGAGACCATCGGGGTAACCATGCGGCTTTCGGAGAGCGGGTCGCGTTGCTGTTCGCTCGAGGATGCCGACGACGCCCGTCGTGTCGCCGAGAGTCTCGGGATTCATTTCTACGTCGCCAACTACGCTGAAGCGTTTGGACGTGAAGTGATCGAAGAATTTGCCGACGCCTATCTGGCGGGCCGCACGCCGATCCCCTGTGTCGCTTGCAACAAGAAATTCAAGTTCGATCATCTGCTCGAGCGTGCAAAGGCCTTTGGTGCGGAACAGGTCGCAACGGGACATTATGCGCGAGTTAAGCGAGATCCTGAGTCTGGCCTTGCGCGCCTCTATCGCGCGATCGATCGCGACAAAGATCAGTCGTATTTCCTTTTTTCTTTGAGTCAGGAACAGCTTCGCTCGGCGTCCTTTCCGATTGGCGAGATGAGCAAGGTGGAAGTGCGTGATCGTGCGCGGAGTCTAGGACTCGGCACAGCCGAGAAGCCGGAGAGTCAGGAAATATGTTTCGTACCCGACGGCAATTACGCAGACGTCGTCGAGAAAATTCGTCCGGAGGCCCTGATGCTGCGCGGCGAGATCGTCGACGAATCTGGTAAGGTGCTAGGTGAGCATCGTGGTATACACCGATTCACTGTTGGTCAGCGCCATGGGCTGGGGATCGCTTCGAACCGTCGACTCTACGTCGTTAGGCTCGATCCGGGCACTCGCAGAGTCGTGGTGGGGGACGTCTCTGACCTCGATTGCGGAAGTGCTCGCATCGAGCAGATGAACTGGATCTCGGGATGCGCGCCCAGCGAGACCATCCGAGTGCGTGTGCAGGTTCGACATCGGCACATGGCGGTACGTGCCGACGTCGACGCGATCGGTGAGGACGGAGCGGCGATTCGCTTCGACGAGCCCGTCCGTGCGGTTGCGCCGGGACAGGCGGCCGTCTTCTATGATGCAGAACATGACGAAGAAGTCATTGGCGGCGGCTGGATCGCCGAGGGGATTCGGTGAGCGCGGCCGACGCCGACCCCGATGCCGCCGATGCCGCAGCGGAGGCCGCGTGGGCTGATGCGCTCGATCGACTCGAAGGCGCTCTTGGTTACCGCTTCGGTCGACGTGCTCTGCTCGAGAATGCTTTGAGTCATTCTTCTTATGCGCACGAGAAGTCGACCCCTGACGCGAGCGCAGTCGTAAACAACGAGCGTCTCGAGTTCCTGGGCGACTCCGTGCTGGGATTGGCGGTGGCCCATGCGCTGTACCGCGCGAAGCCGGACTGGCGAGAAGGGGATCTCAGTCGGGCGCTGCATGCGCTCGTCGAAGGTCGATCGCTCTCGAAGTTGGCCCGGTCGTTCGAGCTCGGATCGGTGATTCGGTTGGGGCGCACAGAGCAACAATCGGGGGGAGAGGACAAACCGTCGATTCTGGAGAACGCGATGGAGGCCGTGATTGGTGCGGTCTTTCTGGACGGAGGGCTCGATGCGGTCAGCGCGCTGGTCGAGCGTGTTTTCGGCGGAGCGCTGGCCGCCGATGCGGCCCCCGTTCGCCGTGATCCGAAGACCGAATTTCAGGAACGCGTGATGGCCGCGGAGGGTGAGTTTCCGGCATACCGCGTCGTCAACGACAGTTTGGTCGAAGGGGACGAGAGGAGGTTCACGGTCGAGGTCGTCGTGCGCGAAAATGCGCTCGCGCGGGGTGTGGGCCGGACCAAGCGTTCGGCCGAGCGGCTGGCGGCGGCGGCTGCGCTCGAAAAATGGGAAGCCCACGCTTCGGTGGAGAGCTGAGGCCGATGTCGGAATCTCGCGCAGGATTCGTTGCTCTGCTGGGGCCACCCAACGTCGGAAAATCATCTTTGTTGAATGCAGTGCTCGGTCAACGTTTGGCGATCGTGAGCGCCAAACCCCAGACGACGAGAAGCCGTATTCTCGGAATCCTTCCGAGGGACAATGCGCAGATTCTCTTTCTCGATACGCCCGGACGTCATCGGAGTCCGAAGAAACTCAACGAAGCCCTGAACTCCATTGTTCAGGATGTTGCGCGGGACTGCGACGTCGCGTGCCTGCTCGTAGATCGAGTCGTCGGCTGGACCGAAATCCACGACGAACTGGCGGAGGGTCTGACTGCGTCTCAGCGTCCGACGATAGTCGTGGGAACGAAGAGTGACCTGCGGCGTGCGAGTCAGAATGCCTGGCCAATCGAAGGCGCACCCACTGAGTGGCCGGCTCATGCCATTTCGTCTCGTACGGAAGAGGGCGTCGAGGCCTTGCTCGACGCGATCGTCGAACATCTTCCGGCCTCGCCTCCGCTCTATGGAGGGGATGATCTGACCGATCGGCCAATGCGCTGGCTCTGTGCGGAAATGATTCGGGAGGGCGTGTTCGAATTGCTCGACAAAGAGCTGCCCTACTCGATGGCGGTCGAAGTCCTGAGTTTCGATGAATCTAATCCCAAGATCTTGAAGATCTCTGCGAATCTCCTCGTCGAGCGCGATTCGCAGAAGCGCATCGTGGTCGGTCGTGGCGGCAGCATGGTGAAGAAGATCGGAATCCGGTCTCGGCTCGAGATCGAGAAATGGGTCGGCCGGAAGGTTCACCTCGAACTCTTCGTGAAGGTGGACCCCGGCTGGCTGAAGAACGATCGCCGCATCGAAGAACTCGGATATCAGTAAGCAAGTCGGGGCGACGCGCAGATCCCCGTCCGATCGAGTCGGCTGATACCCGGGGGGAACGAGCAGTGCTCAGGATCGTCGATCGGTGAACCGAATCAAACCTTCAGTTGACGTGAGCTGGCAAACCGAGGCATTCTCATGACCATGTTGGCCATCGCCGAAGTCTGCGAACGAACGGGACTCTCTCCGCGAACCGTTCGATACTACGAAGAGATCGGTCTGCTCCATAACGTGCGTCGACGTTCGAGTGGGCGGCGCATTTACGGGGCGGACGAACTCGAGCGACTGGGTTTCATCAGTCGACTCAAGGCGCTTGGCCTCTCCCTCGCCGAGATCCGCGAATTGAACGCGGTCTACGCGATCGGCGGCTCGACCCAGGCCATGCTGACACGGCTCCACGATTTGCTTGGCGCTCATCTCGCGGATGTCGATCGTCGACTCGCCGAAATAGGTGGATTGCGAACCGAGCTATTGCGCTACCGCGACCATGTCGAAGAACGGGTAGAAGAAACCGTCGAAGAGCGCGTCATCGACCCCGACGTGCCGTTCGCGAATGAACCCGTCGGAATTGAGGCCCAGGACGGCGCCGTGAAGAAAGGCATGACTCGATGAGTGTTTCAGATTCTTCGATGACGGACGCGACTCGTCCTCCGATCCGAGTCGTGACGGCGGCCTCTCTTTTCGACGGTCACGATGCCGCGATCAATATCATGCGGCGGCTCCTCCAGGCACGCGGAGCGGAAGTGATTCATCTCGGGCACGATCGCGGCGTCGATGAGATCGTCGAAGCCGTCGTCGAAGAAGCGGCTGATGCGGTTGCCATCTCGTCCTATCAGGGCGGGCACATGGAGTATTTCGCATACCTCGTCCGTCGGCTGGCCGAAGTGGGTGCGCCGCATGTGCGCGTGTACGGCGGGGGCGGTGGCACGATCACGCCGGACGAGATCGCAGCGCTGCAACGAGCGGGTGTTTCCCGAATCTTCAGCCCCGAGGACGGTCGAAAGATGGGTTTGGCCGGGATGATCGACAGCATCGTCGATGAATGCCTGGAAGCCCGGCGCGCCTTCGAGGTGGATCCTGCCGCCGGCGTGATCGAGGTAGTCGACCGACTCGATCAGAATCGTGCAGTCGATGTGGCTCGTCTCATCAGCTTCTTCGAGAATCACGCCGAAACGCACAAAGAGGAAGCCAGCGCGCTGCGCAAGGCCATCTCAGATCGATCGGATCAGCGCGCGCCGGTGATCGGATTCACCGGTACGGGGGGCGCGGGAAAATCGAGTGTCGTCGACGAACTCGTGATGCGACTGCGTCGCGACGCACCCGGCCTACGAATCGCGCTGCTGCTCGTCGATCCCACCCGACGGCGTAGCGGGGGGGCGCTTCTCGGGGATCGCATTCGGATGAATTCAATCGGCGGGCCGCAGGTGTTCGTGCGATCCATGGCGACGCGGCGCGCGAATCTCTCCCTCGCGGCGGCGGTCGCTGACGGGTTGCATGTGTTGCGATCGTCCGGCTTCGATCTCGTCTTTCTCGAGACCGCCGGCATCGGCCAGAGCGATTCGGAGATCGTTGATCAGGTCGATCGCTCGATCTACGTCATGACGCCGGATTATGGAGCGCCCTCCCAGCTCGAAAAGATCGACATGATCGATTTCGCCGACATGATCGTGCTGAATAAATGCGATCGGCGTGGTGCGTTGGATGCCCTGCGCGACATCAGGAAACAATGGCGACGCAATCGCAACGCGCTGGCAGTGCCCGACGGCGAAGTGCCGGTATTTCCGACAGTGGCGCGCAACTGGAACGACCCCGGTACGGAAACGCTTGCCCTCGCCCTCGAAGACGAGTTGATTGAACTGGGGCTGGCCGAATTCTTTCCGAACCACTCCGACTCTCGGCCGGCGATCGAGCTGCATGAGTCATCGGGACTGCTACCGAGTTCGCGCCAGCGCTATCTCGCGGAGATTGGCGAGTCGATTCGGGAATATCGCTCTCGTATCGAGGAATCGGCGGAGCAGGCTGCACTCGCCGACGGCTATGCACGCGTCTTGTCGAGCCGCGGCGCTCTGCCGTTGCAGCCTCTGGCGGTGCTCGAAAACAACGCGGTTGGCGACTCAGTAGACGCCGTTTACGAGCGTCTTGCGGAGGGTTATGCCGCGGCCGCCTCAGCCGTCAATGCCTCACTCGCCGGGCAACTGCGGGCGTGGCCTGGGAAGCGAGCGAGCTACGAGGCACCGCAACAATCGTATCGCGTGCGAGAGCGGTCGGTCGGCGTCGACAATTTTGCGTCTTCTCTTTCTGGAACATCGATTCCGCTGGTCGCGCTTCCGCGAACGAAGGACTGGGGTGAGCTGGTTCGATTCTTCGCGCTCGAGAATCTTCCGGGTCATTTCCCGTTCACTGCGGGCGTCTATCCGTTCAAGCGACGCGGAGAAGATCCGACGCGGATGTTCGCAGGCGAAGGTGGCCCGGAGCGCACGAATAGACGTTTCCATTATTTGAGCGCCGGCCAGCCTGCGGCACGCCTCTCGACGGCCTTCGACAGTGTGACTCTCTACGGAAGCGATCCTGCCGATGTTCCCGACATCCTGGGCAAGGTGGGGAATTCGGGCGTTTCAATTTCTACCCTCGATGATGCCAAGAAGCTCTACTCTGGCTTCGATCTGGCCGCCCGCACGACTTCGGTCTCACTCACCATCAACGGTCCCGCCCCGACTGTGCTGGCCTTCTTCCTCAACGCGGCGATCGACCAGCGTGTCGAGCGATACCTCTTGGAGAAGGGCGAACTCGCGCGCGCGAGAGATGAATTCGAGGCATCTCTGCGAACGAAGGGACGTTCTTTGCCCGTCTATGCCGGCGAGCGTCCGATCGATCACGATGGTCTCGGATTGGGTCTGCTTGGCATCCCTG
>JAQBEG010000538.1:0-4732 GCA_032123985.1 Deltaproteobacteria bacterium | reverse complement strand
TGTGAAGATGGCCACTCCGTTCACACCAGCCGCATTACCCGCCATCGCCGTTTTGGTAACCGCGGGGGGATTGCCGTTCCCGTAGTTGTTCGAGGGGCTGCCTATCGCTCCAGCATAGTAGGAAACCGTCTTCAGACCGGGACGGCCTTGCATGATCGTACCGCCACCCAGCAAGCCCCTGGACAGCATTCGAGAACCACCACCACCGGGGACGACGACAGCGTTGCCATTTCCGTCGGTTCCCGGGTGCGGACTATCAAAAATCAGACTCGTCTGGACCGCGAACACCGCGTTGTTGAAGTTGACGACGCCGATCGAGCCCTGCGGAGCGGGGCCGTAACCGAACTGGTTGGGTTGCTGTGTGATCGCACGGCCTTGGCTGCCGGGTATCGCGGTGGTCTGCATCATCGTCGCAGACGCCGTGGGCTTGATTTGACCCTGCTGTCCGAGTCCTTGTCCAACAACAAGGCCTGGGACGACGGAAGAAGGCGGGAACGGGTTATTGCCCATGACAACGTTGTTGGCCCCACCGACAGTGGTTCCTTGGATAAATGGACCTGTATAGCCAGGTGCGATGGAAATCGGAAGCGGAAGGCCGTCGCCGATCTGACCGCGGATCTGACCGCCGAGGCCACAATCAGTCGGTAACCCTGAGGAGGTTGCCCCACAGGCCACGCCTGCCTGGGCCGAAGCAGTGGTTGTGAAAGCCAACGCCGCTAAGAACGTCACCAGCGTGATGGCTAATTTAATTCGCATAGTCATGTGATTAAACTCCAGTTATAGATCGGCAAATCCACCGATCAGTCTCCGTAAAGTACCATGATCCGCATAATGGGTGTGAACAATATTTTGACTGACGGCGCCTTTTTTTCAGCGCCCCGAGGGATTCAACCCGACCCGCGGTATCCGAAAAGGCTAGAGCCGCTCTTTGGCCCGATCGCGAAGAGCCGTCGCCTGCTCACCCCCCTGGAAACGCATCGCCCGAGTCGAGAGCCTCACGATTCGCTGCGCCTCGCCACCCTGCGCTTCCAGCCGCGCGCCCAATTCGTAGGCGATCCGACCATTCGTGGGAGCCAACTCCAACGCCGACTCCAACAGCGCATCGACCCCGGGGGACTCTGGCAATTCGGAAATGGCCGCGAGGAAAAGGTCGGGCTCGAAGGGCTTCGCGGAGGTTGCTTGCATCTCGATTGCGTGTTCGACGAGTTCGAGCCCCTGTTTGGGTTCCGCCCGCGCGGTCAACCGGGCCAATCTGAGAAGGACGGTCACACGATCCGGATTCGCCGCAAGCGCCCGCCGATAGCTCGCAGCGGCCTCGGACTGCGCACCGGTCCGCTCGAAGAACATGCCTTCGATTTCACTGATCTGGGCCGCATCCGGGAAGGTCTCGACAGTTCGTTCGACGAGCGGTTTCACGATGGCTAACTCCTCGTCTCCCGGCGCGTATCTCACCGCGGCTTGCAGAACCGGGAATTGATTCACGGGCGGAAGCTCCAGTGCGAGTAGTGGCTTGAGGATCAGCCACGCGTCCTGGCTGTCTTCGCGCTCGCTCGCGCCTCGCGCTGCTACCGCAGCGGCTTCTCCGAAATATTCCGGATAGCGATGCGACATCTGATTGATCAGGTTGACAGCGGCCTGTCTGCCACGAGTGCGCGCGACAAGTTCGATCAGGAGGAGTTCGCTTTCGGCCGACCGTGTAGCTCGCGTGCTCCCGATCATCTCCATGGCCGAGACAATCCGCCCCTCCGCCTTCAAGAACCGCGCCGCCTGCAGTCGGGCATCCGTCGCGGTTTCGTCGACTCGCGTCGACTCGAGGTAGCTCTGGAATGCCTGATCGAATAGTCCAGCCGCCATAGCGGCCCTAGCCGCGTGATACGGTGCATAAGGGTTGTCTGGCCAGAGGCGGGTCGTCTCGGCATAGAGTTTGAGTGCTTGCGCATATTGCTTCCGCACGTGCGCGACACGCGCGCGAATGAGGCTGCGGTGGGTGGCAACACTCATCTGGTCGGACAACTTCAATGCACGCTCGACATCTCCGTTCTGGATCAGCAGATCGGCAAGCGCGAAGAGAAGCTCAGGTTGCGGCCCGAACGACTGCTGACTGATCGCCAGCGCACGATCAAGCGTGTCCACAGCGGCATCGGCGTTGCCCACGGCCTTGTAATGTTCAGTCAGCGCCAGCAACGCAGCCGCTTGATCCACCGCGCTCTCCGACTGATCGCTCCCTTCCAGCAGCAGACTTTCGGCCTCATCCGGCCTTCCAACCTGTCGCAAGAGCCCCGCGGTGACGAGGCGGTAGCCGGCGCCCGGGTCCGGATCAGCGGCGAACGCCGCTTCGGCGACCTCGAGCGCGCGTGGTAGCTCACCCATACGCTTGTGAAACTCGATCGACTGGGAAACCACGTTGGGATGGGTCGGATACTTCTCCTCGCAGACCGCCCATCGCTCGCGAGCGAGCGGCATGTCCCCGGTATCCGATGCAAGAATCGCTGAGGTCGCGCAATGCCAACCGTTGATCGGATTATCTTCGCCCTGTGCCTCGGCGATTCGAACACCGAGTTCTTCGAGCGCGAGTGCGGCGTCCTCCGGTCTGTTCAAGCCGAGATACGCGAGGATCCGAGGTTTGAACGCGCCAAGCTCGTCGGGGTCGCGCTCCAGAATCCGTTCGACCTCTGCCAACGCTTCTTCGAGGAGCGCGGGCGTCGCAGTGCACGCGTTCGCTCGCATGATCCGAATCTCGAGATCGTCCGGATTCGCCTCTAGAATCTCGGCGTAGAGCTTCACGGCATTTTCGTGATTGCCCCCAGCCTGTTCAGAGATCGCAAGCAGCCTGGCCGCGCGTTCGAACCAAACCGGATCCTGCATTGCCTTTCGAAGTGGCCATTCAGCGAGACCTGGCTGTCCGGTCATATACAGAACCCGACCATAGAGAAAGAGCAGTTGCGGATTCTGCGAGTCCGTTTCTAGTAGCTGGCGCAACGACGCGATACTTCCGTCGAGATCGCCGGCGTCTATTTGCTCGCGAACTCCTTGTATCGGGTCGGACGGACCACAGCCGGTAAAGATCGACACAACAACAAAGCCTACGATCGCGATTCGAATCCAGCGAGCTCGACTCACAACCGGGGACAACTGGGTTATTCTTCGTTTCATGATGAATACTTTACTCCAAAAGAACTGGCCTTGGCTCCTCGCCGGCGGACTAATTGTACTCTGGCTGTTGTCGACGGCAGTCAAGTTCAACCCACCGGTGGGCGATTCGAGACCTCTTGGTGGAGAGGCTGAAATCCTAGGTCTCGCAGACCGAGAAGATCTCAACGTAATATTCATCGTCGTCGATACACTTCGAGCAGAACATCTTGGCGCCTACGGTTACGCCCGCGATACCAGCCCGACGATCGACCGATTGGCGTCCAAGGGCGTGCGCTTCGCGCGCAATCTGTCGCAGTCCAGCTGGACTAAGTCCTCAATGGCGTCCCTTTGGAGCGGCCTCTACCCGATGCATACCGGGGTGACTCGCTACAACCACGTTGTGTCCGACGAAGTGGTCATGCCCGCAGAACGATTTCGCGATGCGGGTTTCCGAACGATCGGCATCTATCGCAATGGATGGATTGCGCCCACGTTCGGCTTCAGCCAGGGATTCGACGTCTATACCCATTCGCCACGCCGCAGGATGAACCCAAAAGTCCGAGCTCAGAACCCCACGATCTCGAATGACGGGAACGACGAAGACACGATTGGCGCGGGAATCGAGTTTCTACGCGTGAGCGGTCACGACGACGGCCGATGGTTCCTCTATCTGCATCTCATGGATGTGCATGAGTTTCTGTACGACGAAGAGTCTGCACTTTTTGGGGGCACACACGCCGACATGTACGACAACTCGATTCGGTGGATGGATGGAACCCTGAACTTGCTGTTCCAACAGCTGGAAGAGTTTGGACTGGCCGATAAAACCCTCGTGGTCATTACTTCTGACCATGGAGAAGCCTTTCGCGAACGGGGGCTCGAGGGACACGCGCGCGACGTTTACCGGGAGACCACAGATGTCCCGTTTCTAATCTCCTTTCCGTTCCGGCTCGAACCTGGCCTCGTCATCCCGACTCGATCCCAGAATGTCGATGTCTGGGCGACCGTCTTTGAATTGATCGGGCTCGATTCGCCCGCGGACATCGATGGCACCTCTCGCGTACCCGAAATCCTGGCGGCCGTGTCCGGGCAGACGCTTTCGGATTCCGAGACCGTGGGGATCTCAGTGCTGGACGAAACCTGGGGCCGCGACAAGGACGAGCCCCGAATGCGGATCGCGGTGACCGAAGGGGCCTACCGGTACGTGATGAGAACCCCGGCCAGCGCGGGTGGCTCCGACGCGACCGAAGAACTCTTCGACGCAGCGAGCGACCCAGCCGAACTCGAGGATGTCTCTTCGAGCCAACCGGAAGTCGTTGAGAGACTTAGGGAAATCGCCGAAGCCCACCTTGAGGAGGTGCCGCCCTGGGGCGAAGCGCCGACTCGAGAATTGGAAGAACTCGAGCTGCACCAGCTTCGCGCTCTCGGCTACGCCATTCCGTAAAGATCAGCTCGCCTACCGCGCACCAACCTTACGCCTTCGCGTTCGCGGCTTGGCTCCTCCGTGGCGTTGGTGGCGTTGGTGGCGTTGGTGGCGTTGGTGGCGTCGGTGGAAGATTGCTCTGCGCAAAAGCGCCGCAGCCTAGAATCTGATCGACGT
>JAQBEG010000537.1:0-3381 GCA_032123985.1 Deltaproteobacteria bacterium | reverse complement strand
GCCTCCGATGCCTCCGATGCCTCCGACTCGTCGGGGCTCCCGCTTGCGATGATTTCCTTGTGCATCGACTCTCCGAAGCCTTCGTTGTCACGCCACCGACTCGATCCGTCTCCCAACGAACCTTGCTAGCTTCGCATATCTCACCCATCGCACCCCGATTCCGGAGAGGTTCCTCACATGCCCGCACGATTAGAGATCCCCGATTCGCATCCCCACGTCGCCCTCGTCACGATCGACCGGCCAGACCAGGCGAATGCCCTCGATCCCGAAACCCTGCGCGACCTCGCGGCCCATTGGCGTCAAATCAATCAGGAACCCTCGATCCGGGCTGCGATCCTGACGGGCGCGGGCAATCGGGTCTTCTGTGCCGGCATGGACATGCGGCGAACGATCCCTGTTTCCCAGGCGTTGGCGCGCGGCGAACGAATCGATCCGATCGATTTCGAGGGATTGCGCGCTGTAGGCCATGCCATCCTCGTCAAAGAGCAGCTTCGCGTCCCGCTGATCGCTGCGGTCAATGGCCATGCGCGCGCTGGCGGATTTGATCTCATGCTGGCCAGCCAGATCCGATACGCCGTCCCGACTGCCACCTTTGCGCTCGAAGAAGTCGCGCTCGGGCTCTATCCAACAGGACAAGCGACGGTTGCCCTTCCGCGACAAATCGCGGCCGTGCATGCCGCCGAACTCCTTTACACTGCGGATCCGATCGACGCAGCGAGAGCGCTCGAGATGGGACTCCTGAACGAACTCGTCCCGGCCGAAAGGCTCCTCGATCGCGCATTCGAGACTGCGGACCGCATCGCATCCAACGCGCCACTCGCCGTGCAGGCGACGCTCAGCGGCATCCGCGAGCTCGACGGACTGGACCTCGAATCCGCTTACCTCCGGCAGGAAGAACTCGGCCGACCCCTGCGGCGCAGTGAGGATGCGCGCGAGGCGCAGAAGGCTTTCGTCGAGAAACGATCACCGCAATTCGTTGGACGTTAGGCCGACGACGTCAAACCATTTCGATCAGCGCGTACTCATCGTCGAGCCTGGCACTCGCGTGGTCGACCCCAGCTCGTCACCGAAGGGCTCGCGTCTGCAGCGCCGGACGCGATGACAGCGCCATCTCGACCGGTCCACCAGAGCGACGCGCCCGCCCGTCTCAATCGCGACAAGGTCAACCCGCTCGGCAAGCCACGGGTCGGATCGCATGGTGCGCTAACGATGGCAACGGCGGGCGAGACCGCCTCGAGAAAAGCGGCGCTCGAACTCTGTCGACTCCCGTGATGGGCCACCTTGAGAACGCTGGCCGGAAGCTGCTCCGGCACTGAAAGCGTCAGCGCATCCTCGACGACCGCGCCAATGTCCGCCGTGAATAGAAAAGCCGTCTCATCCAGGACGACCCGCAAGACCAATGAACTCTCGTTTCGCGACAGAGGCGCCGACGCAAAAGACGCAGGCGGCCAGAGAATGTCGATCTCGAGATCGCCGCGGTCCAGATTTCGAGATGCGGTGCTGATCCAACGAACCTGCGTTCCGCGATTGGCCGCGATCTCCGCGAGACCGATCAACACTGCATCTTGCAAGCCGGAAACTGGCAGCCACAGCTCCGCGACGGGAAATGTGTTCAGGATTCGAGCTGCGCCCGCGCGATGGTCGAGATCACCATGTGTCAGCGCGACAACATCGATCGAATCGACGCCCACTGCACGAAGCGCTCGTACGAGGGGCTTGCCTCCGGACCCATCGGGCGGGCCCGATCCCGTATCGATCAGGAGCACGGCTCGACGGCCCTGGATCAGTGACGCATCACCCTGCCCAACGTCGAAGAAGATGACCTGAGGTGGCGCGACGGAGAAGGGAGCGGACAAGCTGGGAGATGCGCCGGCGAGTGAAACTCCGACCCAGACGAGCAGCACCTTCCGCCACTCATTGCGCCGACTCCATAGCAACGCGAGCCCGCAGAGAATCACGAACATCGAAAGAGGCAACAGCGAACGTTCCGACGCATCCGGGAGCAGCGCCGCGGTCCGGACAATGCTCGCTTCGAGAAGATCGGCTGGAAGCATAAAGAGGGAGACCATCGAGAGCGGAAGCGGACCCGCCAATACAACCGCGAGCAGCGACGTCGGGAGCACGAGCAATCCCGTCCAAGGAATGGCGACCACGTTGAAGATCGGTGAGAGCAGCGTCAGCGGCATTCCGTGTTGCACGAGCAGAGGCGCGGTGCCCAGCGACACGACGAGCGATGCTCGAAAGGTCGCCAACGCAGCCTTGGAGACTCTCTCCCACACACTCGGATCTCGATCGGGAACTTCGTCGAGAGCCGCCCCAACCCTCCAGAATCCGCCGACGATCAGAGCAACGCAGGCCCCAAACGAGAGCTGGGCGCCGACGTCGAACAGCGCCGCGGGTTCCATCAGGAGAATCCCGACCGCGACCCATGCCAATGCCTCAGCGGGCTTGACCGCCCGCAGACAAAGCCGGCAAACCGCGAATAATCCGAAGAGCAGCGCCGCCCGTTCGACCGAGATCGCAGCCCCCGTGATCCAGGCGTAGAGCGATGCCGCTAGGCAGGCCATGCCCAACGCCCAATCGAAGGGCAGTGCAATTCGCGCGGGTCGACGCACCCAGCGCTGTGCGCGCAGGCCCAGCCAACCCGCCAGCCCCGCGACGAAACCCACATGCAGCCCCGATACTGCGAGAAGATGGGAAAGCCCGAGACGACGAAAGGCGTTGCGCGTCTCGGATCGGACCCCACTCCGATCTCCAAGGCCGAGTGCGCGGACGAGGCCAGCCGAGCGAGGCGATTTCTCGAGCCGCTCGCCAGCATCACGACGCCAATTTGCCCGAGCCCGATCCACGCGATCGATCACAGCGCGCCTTTCGAACGTTTGACTTGCCAGGGCAATCACCCAGTCGGGCTTCACGAGAAGGCCACGCGCCGCTCGCCCGCGACGTGCCATGCGATGTTCCTGGTCGGCAGTTCCGGGGTTCCGCGCCGCCCGAAGCGGCGTCACCCGCAGCCCGACCCGCACCCATGCACCGGGCCAGAGCAGGAGTTCAGATCGCGACGTCAGCCCATCGACCCGCTCCTTCGGTGCTTGGCCGAGTCGAAGAAGCAGCCTCTCCGGCAGCGGCGGGCCATCGTCCGCAGCGCGAACCGAGATCAGCTCGACCTCGTCGCCCCAGCTTCCGGATAGACGAGAATACACGCGCGCCTCGGCCACCCGTACAGCCCCAAGCGTCAGCTGATCGGTTCGTAGAGCGTCTTCGCGGGCGCGCGACAGCTCGGCGTCGAGTCGGTCGAAGCCCGCAAAGAAGCAAAGCCCCGCCGCACATCCGAGGCCCGCCACACGGAGAATCTGACTTCGCGCGCCGCCGCGAAGTTTGATC
>JAQBEG010000536.1:0-8218 GCA_032123985.1 Deltaproteobacteria bacterium | reverse complement strand
GACGTTGGAGCCGACCTCGACGATTTCGCCGACGAATTCATGGCCGGGGATTTGAACGCTCTCGATCCAACCGAACGTCGAGGGCTGGAGACTTTTCTCGCGGTGGGCTGTAACTCATGTCATATGGGTCCGGCACTCGGCGGCAGCCTTTATCGGAAGCTGGGATTCATCTTTCCGTACGAGACCGAAGACGTGGGTCGGGAGGTCGTGACGGGCGACGCGGCGGATCGGCACGTGTTCAAGGTGCCCTCGCTTCGAAACGTCGCGAAGACCGGACCCTACTTTCACGACGGTTCGATCGCGACGCTCGAGGAAGTCGTGAAGATCATGGGATATCACCAGATTGGTGTGCAGCTCGATGATGCCCAGATAACGGATATCGTCGCTTTCCTCGGCAGCCTAACCGCGGAGCCGGATCTCGACTACGTGGCGAAACCCGTACTTCCCGAGAGCGGTCCAGACACGCCGGCGCCCGATCCGAGTTGATGAATAGATTGTTGGGGCGCTCGTCGCGATGAGCTCGCGGGTCGCCGCCGCTCTCTGCGTTCTGGCGATTCTGTTCTTCTCGGCTTTGATGGGCGTTTTGGCGAAGCTCGCGTTGATCGAAGTGCCAGCGTTCACGTTCGCGTGGCTTCAGATTCTTTCGGGCGGATTCTTCCTCACGATCTACACCGTTTTTTTCCGACGCGGCCAGCTCCCAGTGAAACTCGACCGGCGCGAGTGGGCCGCCGTTTTATTCATCGGTCTGACGAATTTTGGGATCGTTCGAATCCTGATGATGATGTCTCTCGAGCGCCTGCCGGTGACGACCCACACGTTTCTCTTGAGTTTCGTCAGTCTGGCCACGATGGTGATGAATATCGCCTTTCTGGGCGAACGACCCGGTCGGTTGCAGATTTTTGGCGCGCTGCTCGCCATCTTCGGGATCTGGCTCTTCTTTCCGCAGATCCCGGCGCCCCAGGAACTGACCGGCGTCTTCTATGCCTTGCTCGTCGTGGCCGGTCTCGCCGCGAGCAACAACATCACTCGTTGGCTCGTCATGAAACAGGGAGATGCACTACCGAGTTCATTGCTCTCGACGTTGGCTCTCTGGGCTGGAGGAATTCCGATCGTTCTTGCGGGTCTTTGTTTTGATTGGCCGCCGCAAATCGGCGGAATCCAGAATGGATTGATCATTCTTGCGAACGGCGTAGTTGGGATTGCGATCGTGCTCACGGTCTTCAACTCGATTCTCAAGACGCTGCGGTCCTACGAAGCGAGTGTTCTGGCCGGCTCGGGTCTGATCTGGACCGCGCTTCTCGCCATTCCGATCCTGGGCGAGCGGCTCGATCTTTTCCAGGCGGTTGCCATCGCGGTCATGCTGGGGGGACTGTTTTTGGCTCAACTGCGAAAGGGCGATTTTGCCAACACCTAACGCGGTAGGTTCCAGGGGCCGTTTCATCGATGAATTGTAGGCTCGTCCTCGCCGGAATCGGGAATGCCGCCGCGCGGGACCGACCGATGGCCCCAGCGGACGAGGCCGCCCACGAATCGCAGCAGTGGCGGAGAGCGACTTCAGGCCGTCCGCTCGAGAGAGTCGACGCAGCAATTCGAAGGACTTGACGAACGATCGTTCATTCCTGGATAATCGGCGGTTGCGACAAAACGTCGTGGTTTCGTTCGAGCCCGTGCGCCCACTTCGCGGAATGCGGGTCCTTCGGGTACCTGCCCGCTCCCACCCCACGCCTGCCAGAGAGGAACTACCGAGATGGTCGCAAACCCCACCAGCCTGCCCGAGGACTTTCGGCTCATCCATCCCGAGGATTACGCCGCGCACGGCTATCCCCATCATGTCTGGTCGCGATTGCGTGCCGAAGAGCCCGTGTCGTGGCAGACCCAACCGGGTAAGGCGCTCGATTATTGGGCGATCACGAAGCATGCCGATATCACCGAGATCGGCAAACGTCCCGACGCCTTCATTTCCGGACCTCGTATCGCGATCCAGGCCACCGAAGAGGAGATCAGTGGTTTTCCGGTGACGCTGATCCAAATGGATCCTCCGATGCATGGCGATTTCCGCCAGCAGATCAGTCGGCGATTCACGCCGCGCATGTTGAGAAAGATACATGCGCCGATTGAAAAGATCGGCCACGACATCGTCGAGAAGCTCTACGAACGGGGTGACGAGGGGGATTGCGATTTCGTCGAAGAAATCTCGGCTCCGCTTCCGATCGCGGTCATTGCATGGCTGTTGGGCGTTCCTGAGAGCGATTGGAAAATGCTCTTCGATTGGACGAACCGAACGATTGGCGCTGGGGACCCGGACTATCAGGATGAGGGGAGGAACGCGCGAGAAACGGCAGACGCAGCCCAGCTGGAGCTCTTTGGCTACTTCTCGAAGTTGATCGAAGAGCGTCGCAAAAATCCCCAGGATGATCTCATGACGGCGTTCATCCAGTCGGAGTACGAAGGTCGACCTCTGAACGACCTGGAAGTTCTCACGTGGTGCTTCATCATCGTGATTGCTGGAAACGAAACGACGCGCAACGGGACCACCGGTGGAATGCTCGCCTTCATCGAAAACCCGCACGAGCTACGACGAGTGCAGCAAGACATGAAACTGCTCGACGGAGCTGTGGAAGAGGTCGTCCGTTGGACTTCGCCCATCATTCATTTCGCTCGCACCGCGACTCGCGACTATCCGTTGCGTGACAAGTTGATTCGCGAAGGTGACGCGGTTGCGCTCTTCTATCCCTCGGCGAATCGGGACGAAGAAATTTTCGAGGACCCCTTTGAGTTCCGTATCGATCGCCAACCGAATCGACACCTTGGATTCGGTGTGGGTGAGCATTTCTGCCTGGGCGCGCATCTTGCGCGGCTCGAGATGCAGGTCGCATACAGACATCTGCTTCCGCGCATCGAGGAGATCGAGCTGGTCGGGCCAGTAGATCGGCTGCACTCGAGCCTGGTCGGCGGCGTGAAACGTCTACCGATCCGCTACAAGCTGCGACCCGAGGCATAATCCGCCGATTGGAAGCTGACCCGACGTCGACGATCTTCGGCATACTCTCGGGTGGTGATGCATCTTGATTGATCGTCGAGGCTTTCTGAAATCGAGCGCGGCTCAAGCGACGCTCGTCGGCGTGGGCATCGTGGGCATCGTGGGCTGTGCGAAACATCCCGGTGCGCCTGGAGTCCCAGTCGGTGCAAATCCCTTTCAGCATGGCGTCGCGAGTGGGGATCCTCTCTCCGATCGCGTGATCCTGTGGACTCGGGTCTCACCGCTCGGCAATCGACTCTCGGAGCCCGTTCGGACCGACTGGTGGATTTCTCGAGATCCGCTCGGACTCGACGTCGTCGCCGGCGGTCGCACGGAAGCCCGGCCGGAGCGGGACTTTACGATCAAGCTAGATCCCGACGGGCTCGAGCCCGATACGGACTACTACTACGGATTCATGACGCGGACCGGCCTGTCTCCGGTCGGTCGGACGCGAACGCTCCCGATCGACACGGTCGAACATGTGCGCATCGCGTTTACCTCGTGTGCGAACTATCCCAATGGCTACTTCAACGCCTATGCCGCGATCGCCGCTCGCGACGATCTCGACGTCGTATTGAGTCTCGGCGACTACCTCTACGAATATGCGAACGGCGAGTATGGCGATGGGGCTTCGCTCGATCGAATTCCCGATCCGATTCATGAGCTCATCGGGCTCGAAGACTATCGCCGACGCCACGCCACCTACAAGTCCGATCCGGATCTCCAGGCAGCCCACGCGCGATATCCGTGGATCACGGTCTGGGACGACCACGAATTTGCGGACAACGCCAACAAGAATGGCGCGCACAATCATGATTCGAGTGAGGGCGATTGGCAGAAGCGAAAGCTTTCTTCGATCCGTGCCTACTACGAATGGATGCCGATTCGAGAACTACCGACGGGTCTCTTCCGAAGCTTTCGTTTCGGTGGGCTCGCGGATTTGATCATGCTCGATACGCGCGTACACGGCCGGGACGAACAGACGACAGCACAGGACCACGAGTCAGCAATCGACCCTTCTCGAACGTTGCTGGGCGCAGACCAAACCGATTGGCTACTCGACCATTTGACGCAATCGAAGCGCGCGGGTGCGAGTTGGCGCGTCATCGGCCAGCAGGTCGTCGTGGCTCCCTTTACGGACGGGGAGTCCGTCTTCAATCCCGACAGTTGGGATGGCTACCGGGAGAATCGTCGCGAGGTGCTCGATCATCTCGAGCGAGAAGGCATCGACAATGTGGTTTTCCTGACCGGCGACGTACACAGCTCATGGGGATTCGATATTCCGCCACCGCTAGATTCCGGCCGACCCTACGATCCCCACACCGGCGCGGGTTCGCATGCGGTCGAATTCGTTACGCCCGCGGTGAGTTCGCCCGCGATCGGGACCTTTGCCTCGCGAAGCAAATTGCTGAATGGCATCGAGCAACGCCTGCCCCATCTGCGGTATATGAATCTCGACGATCATGGTTTCGTAATCCTTGACCTGACACCCGAACGAGTGCGCGCTGAGTTCGTCTTTACCGGTCCGGTGAACGAACGCTCCCGTCGAACGCGCTGCGGGCCCATCCTGGAGACGCTTTCGGGCGCCAATCATCTGACGACAGTCGAATCGGTGACTTGCGTCGATTGAACGATTCGGCGCTCCGGGTATTTTTCAGGTGTTGTGACGCCCGTCGCTTGTTGGATCGATCAGTCGACGGAGCTCTGAGACGAGAACATCGAGGTCCCTTGCGAGCTGAGCTGGGATCGACGAGTTGCAGATTCTCGCGAGGGCGTCGAAATACCAGATCTGCTCCGTCGCGCTCGCATTGAATCGGGACAGCGTTTCTGGTCCTTCGTGGCGAAGGTCCGAGACGAGATCGCCGAGGTTGTGGTGCTTATCACAGGCGGCGACCAGCAGGCTGACTGGTTCGGCGTCGCGCAGCTGGGCCAAATAGCGTTCTTTGCGCACGCGCCAGGGACCCTTGGTCGAGCCGGCTTCCGCTGTCGTCGTGTCGGTACAGTCGAGCACGATTTGCAGTACGGCCGGTCCGAAGCGTGAGGCGATGTGTGTTTCACGATCCGCGCGCTCTTTGGGGTTGGGCGCATCTTCGAGCGAATCGTGCAGTAGCGCGGCGATCGCCTGCTCGGCGTTTCCGCCCGCATTGATCACGAGACCCTGAACCTGCAGCAGGTGGCTCATGTATGGACTGGCTTTGCCTTTTCGCGTCTGGCGACCATGCCAGCGCCAGGCGAGCCGGGTCGCTTCGAGGAGCTGACTTTCGGCGGCGAGCAGAGTTCCGGGGTCCTCAGCTTCGGATGCCATCAGCCCGTCCTCCATCTGTGTTGATATTTCATGCGTACGGATGGGCGGACCCGCCAGGTCTGTTCGCCGTCTCGTGTCGTTAGTTTTCGATCAGCGGATAGGGTTCCAGGTCGAGGGCTGTTCGATACGTATTGTGATAGTGGTGCAGCGCGGGCTCGTTCCGTCCGAAAATGACCGACTTCAGAAGACCCGAGTCGGCTCCAGTCTGCGAGCGTGAGGCGACGGCATAGTCTTCGTCACGAATGACCTCTGCAAAGTTTTGCATGATGGTCTTGATCTCTTCGGACCGAGCTTCGAGGGCCTCGGCGCGCGCGTAGAACGACACCTGGGAGATCGAGCGCGCGACGTCGAGTGGATCGGGGTACGCCCTGACCAGCGCGATTCCAAATGGTAGAACGTTCACCTGAACGTTCGGGAAGAGATAGTAGACAGGCAGGCTTCCACTGTTGATGTGCCAATTCTCTTCTGGCTGCTCACGGAGTTCGTCGATCGATTTCATGCACAGGATCATTCTATGGTTTCGCCCAAACGCGTCGTAGCACTGGACGTTTCCATAGAACGAGAGCGCGAGGCTGTCGCGGTGAAGTGTGTTGAAATGATAGGTCTCGCCGAACGTATCCATGGCCAGCTTCCAGTTGAGGCGCATGTCGTAGCTGTCATATCCGATGTTCACGAGGCTACCCCAACCCCAAGTTTCGAACTCTTCGGCGAGACCGCCGAGCAGAGTGTCGACGTTGATCGTTCCATCGGGATCGGGATGAACCCAGAGAAATCCGTAGCGTTCCACCGCGGGCAGCGGGATCAGTCCGTGACAGGACTTGTCGATCATTCCGAAATGGCCCTCTTTCGGGATACCGACGAGGTCACCTCTATTCGAGTAGGTCCAGGCATGGAACGGGCAGGTGAATCGAGAGCGATCGCCGCGTGCCTCGTTCTCCAGGACGACACCGCGATGTCTGCAGACGTTGAGGTAGGCATTAAACGTCCCGGTCTCGTCGCGGGTCGCCAGGACGGGGACGCTGAAGTCGTTGAGCGTCAGGAAGGAACCTCGTTCGGGGAGGTCCGCTGACATGCCGATCAGTTGGGGTGTGCCATGAAAGAACACTTCCCGTTCGCGCTGCGCGAGCTCTTTGCAGGTGTAAACGCTCGTGGGAATCTCGCGCAGACCGCCCGCGTCCACGGTGGTGCCCGAGTCGAGACGTTGCATGAGCTGTCTGAGCAGTCGAATCTGTTCGGTCTTTTCCATGATCGGTTCCTTGCTCTTTGATCGACTCTAGTTATTTCGCTCTCGATCCATAGTTAGATTGCATTCGAGGCTGCGCAGCTCTGATTCGATCTTCGGACGAAGCTTTTCGGATGATACGCCGAGGAGGGCGACGTAGAGGCCATAGAGAGCGCGGGCGCGAAATTCCACTTCGTCTAGAACGCCTTGTCCCCATAGCAAGAACGCGGCCTCCCAGCCGTGGTAGATCTGGGATCCCAGGCAGTCGGGATCGAGGAGATCGATCAAGAGCTCCTGAGCGATCGCTTCCCGAATCGCAAGACTCTGCATGCGACTCGCGCGGTTCGAGATGGACCGCTTGGCCTCGTCTCCGTTCGACATCTTGTCCGCGACGTCATGAGAGACCGAGAGAGCGAGGGGCTGAAAGATTTCCGCATTCCGAACGACGTATTCGATACTCACGGTGACGACTGCGCGACAACGTTCGATCGGATCATCGAGCGGGGCCTCCCGCGTGAGCACGTCGTCCATTCGGTCGATGGCGTCGTCGATCAATGCTGCAACGATCTTCCCGCGTCCCCCGATCAGGTTGTAGAGCGTCGTCACACTGAGCCCCGCATCCTTCGCGAGACGTCGCATCGTGACCGCCTGCATTCCGCTACTCGCAATCAGGCGACGGGCGGCTTCGAGGATTCGCTGTCGGCGCGACTCGCAGTGGACCTCGCGCAGATTGCTGAGCGTAGACTCGATCTGAAACATTGTTACAACTTGGTACATTGTTTCGAATTGGAGTGCAAGTTGTCTCGGGAACCGCCTCGGGCACAATCTGGTGCCAAACCAGGTGCCGCTGGAGGAAAATGCATGATCGATCACGTCAGCAGCTACACGACGAACTTTCCTGTGTCACGAGCGTTCTACGAGGCGGCGTTGGGATCGCTGGGCTATGCGGTTCAGGTGGAGATGGTGGCCGATTGGGATCCCGTCTTTCCCGAACGCAGATGTTGTTCTTGGGGGCCGAGCGGCAAGAGTGTTTTCTGGGTCATCGAGACGCGGGAAATAGTCAGCCCGCGGCATATCGCGTTCACCGCCTCGGACCGTGCGAGCGTCGATGATTTCTACGAACTGGCGATGGGCGCGGGTGGCCGAGATCATGGTCAGCCCGGCGTGCGCGCGATGTATCACCCTGACTACTACGGCGCCTTTGTGCTGGATCCGGATGACAATAATGTCGAGGCTGTCTGTCATACACCGGGTTAGTGCTCTCGCGAGCGTGGTGGTCTGCGACGCGAGTGTGTTGCGATGAAGGGCCTTCCCGACAGTTTCGATCGCGCGACTCGCGCCTGGCTCGAGGCTCATTTTGAATCGCCCACCCCAATCCAGGAGAAGGGGTGGCCGCTTCTGGCAGGCGGCGCGCACGCGTTACTGGTTGCCCCGACCGGCAGCGGTAAAACGCTTGCAGCTTTTCTAGAAGCCATCGATCGGCTTGGCCGACTACCCGATGATGCCGAGCCTGGTGTGCGCGTTCTCTACATCTCTCCGCTCAAGGCGTTGGTATACGACATCGAGCGGAACCTCCGGATCCCCCTGGCTGGGATCGCAGCCGAGGCCGAGTACGATTCTCCGAATGGCGAAACCATTGTGTTTCGACCCCCGCGTGTCGCAATTCGGACCG
>JAQBEG010000535.1:0-9524 GCA_032123985.1 Deltaproteobacteria bacterium | reverse complement strand
CCTCGATCCGCTGTTTCGGATGCGCCGCGGCCCGGTAGCCGAGGGCGAGCTACGCGAGCTCCTGCGCGCGTTGCATCGCGATCCTGATGCGGAGATTCTCGTCTATGTGCGCGATGGCACACCGGAGGGTCTGTGCATCGTGCGGATCGATCGAGCACCGCCGATCCTCGAAGAGACGGAGCGAGCGGAGATCACCGATCTCGGAGTCCGGCCCGAGCTGCGTCGTCGCGGCGTCGGGCGTCTGCTCGTCGAGGAGGCGCAGGCCTGGGTGCGCGATCGAGGGGTCGCGCGAGTCGAGATCCAGGTCGCCACGGGCAACCTGGAAGGTCAGGCGTTCTGGCGCGCGATTGGCTACGCGGACCTGATGGACGTGCTGCACAAACGGCTGTAGATTCCGCGCCGGCGCGCGCCAGGAGCCCAGAGAGCATGTCCATTTCCGAAGCGAATCTGAACCCGATCGCTGAGTCCCTCCGCGAGAAACTCGAAGAGGCTGCACCCGAAGTCCTCGCGATGCTTTCCGCCTATGGACGACGGCTCTACTTCCCAAAGGGCATCATTTCCCAGACCGCCGAAGCCAAGCAGAAGGCACATCGCTTCAACGCGACCATCGGCATCGCAACGCAAGCCGATGGCCCGATGGTGCTGCCCTCGATCGCTTGCCAGATCGGTGACATGCCCGTCGCCGACGCGGTGACCTACGCGCCGCCGGCCGGTCGACCTGGGCTGCGAACGCTCTGGCGGGAGAAGCTTCTCGCCGAGAACCCCTCTCTGGCGGACAAGAATTTCGGCTTGCCGATCGTGACCTGTGCGATCACACACGGGCTGACGCTCGCGGGCGAACTATTCCTCGATCCGGGTGACGTGGTGTTGATGCCCGACAAGCTTTGGGGCAACTATCGGCTGACCTACGAAGTGCATCACGGCGCCAAGATCGAGACTTTTCCCTTTTACTCATCGAATGGCGGCGGACTGAACACGGAGGGCTTCGCCGCGCGGCTGGAGGAACTTGCCGAGGGTCGCGAAAAGCTCGTCGTGCTGCTGAACTTTCCGAACAACCCGACGGGCTACATGCCTACGGTGTCGGAAGGTGAGGCCATCGCGGCCGCGCTCGAACGTCAGGCCGAACGGGGAACTCGGTTGGTCGTTTTCTGCGACGACGCCTACTTCGGTCTCTTCTACCACCTCGGTGGTCAATCGATGACCGAATCGCTCTTCGGAAAGCTCACCGGTCTTCACCCGAATCTACTCGCGGTAAAGCTCGACGGGGCGACAAAAGAGCTTTTCGTCTGGGGTCTGCGTTGCGGTTTCGTCACCTTCGGACCCGGTCGACCCGAGACTGCGGAGGTCGTTTGCGAAGTTCTCGATGCCAAGGTTCGCGGCGCGATTCGCGGCGGAGTCTCCAATGTCCCGCAACTCTCGCAGTCCATCGTCGAACGCGCGCTCGTGTCAACGACCCTTGCCGCAGAGCGCGAAGCGAAATGCGAAACTCTGCGCCTCCGAGCGGAGCGCGTCTTCGAGATCGCCAACCAACCTCGCTTCGCCGAGAGCTGGCAGGTCTATCCCTTCAACAGTGGCTATTTCATGTTGGTCAAGGTCGAGGGCGTCGACGCTGAGAAACTTCGGCTGAATCTGCTCGAAGACCACGGCGTCGGGTTGATCGCGACGAGCCCGACGGACATCCGCGTAGCTTTCTCGTGTCTCGAGGCGAAGGACGTCGAGCCTCTGTTCGAAGCTCTCCATCTCGCGATCCAAACTCTGCGCTAGCGAGCTCGACCCCTTGGCACCGCCGCCACCAACCAGGCGAACAAGCTAGTCAGTCCGTTGATTCGAGCTCGTCGAAGGTGCGGACGATCTCCAAGGTCAGGGAAATCGACTGGACGAGCGTTTCGATAGACACTCTTTCGTCGATTCCGTGGACTCGGCGCGCGTCTTCGCGGGCGACACTGCGCGGGATGAATCCGTAGGCAACGATGCCGAGTTCGCGGAACCAGTGGGCATCGGTGAAGCCGCCGATCATGCGAGGGACGACGAGGCCTGCGGGCTTCTGATTCGCAGCAACCCGCTGGATTGCTCGGTAGAGCGGTGTGTCGGGCGATGAGGCGCGTGAGGGGAAACTCAGGATGACTTCGATCTCGATCGAGGGTTCGTCGATCAAGGCTTCGATGGAGGCTGCAAATTCATCACAGCTTTCACCTGGCAACAGGCGAGCATCGAGCTGGGCGAGAGCAAGAGCGGGGGCGATATTCGTTTTGGACGCACCCTTGAGAACCGTGATCGACACCGTATTGCGTACGAGAGCGTTCTGGCCCGGATCGTCGAGAAAGCGCTGACGGAACGCTTCGTCCTCTGCGAGCGCGACGGATAGATTCTCGAATCCCGCACGATCCCATTCGGGTGAAAAGGGCGCGAGGGCAGCGAACATCCGTTCGACCTCGGCGCTCACGCGCACCGTCGACTCGGCTCGTCGAATGCGATCGAGAGCCGCGATCAGCCTGGGAACTGCGGCGTCCGGTGTGGGGGTAGAGCTATGTCCACCTCTGCCGCGGGAGCGGAGTTCGAGCCAGCACGGTGCTTTTTCGGTGAGTGTGATGCCCCAAAGTGCAGGCCTCTCAGCTTCGATAGCCACTGCCGCCTGAATGCCGCCGCCCTCTGTGAGCAGGTAGCCCGCGCCCTCAAGGAGTTCTGGATGGTTCTTGGCGATCCAACCCGCGCCGAGCAGCCCACCCGTTTCTTCGTCAGGTGTGGCGAGGTAGATGATGTCCCGATCGAGTTGGATGTCAGACGCTGCGAGTTCGATCATCGTCATCAGATGTGCGATCGCCACGCCCTTCGCATCGAGTGCACCCCGTCCCCAAACGAAGCCGTCCCAGACCTTGCCCGAGAAGGGATCGACGCTCCATTCCTGGGGATTCGCCGGAACGGTGTCGAGGTGTGAGAGCAGGATCAGCGCTGGTCGATCGCCTCCCGTGTTTCTTCCATCGAGGCGGCCCCAGACCGCGGCCCGCTCTGGCCCACCGTCCGGACTGGGCGTCGAGACGATTCTGTTCTTGATCCCCGCGCGTCCGAGCTCCGCCGCCAGCTTGCGCGCGAGAGCCTCCTCGCCGCCGGGTGGGCTGACGGTTCGGATTCGAATCGCGTCTGACAGCAGTTGTGTCGCCCGCTCCTCGATCGAAGGGCGACGAAACATTCGATCGAAGGGCCAGATCGCATTCGCCTCGGATGCGTCGAGACCGGCGATGAAGAAACCGACCAATAAGAGGATTCGAATCGCCCGGCGAAAAAAACGTCGATCGATCTGCGAATTTCGAGTACGCGAAGACATGAAACTCCAGCGAGACAAAAAATATGAGGGCTAAACAATACGATTCGAAACGATGAGTACTCGTTCCCGGTGCACGGCGGCGTTCGTCGGGCTAACTATAGCGCCGGACTTAGAGCCCCCAGGAGCACGCTATGCGATTCGAGCCTTTCGGCAGGGAAGGTTTCCGCAGATTCATATCGTCGGACGAAACCTCGAACGCTGCTTGGCGATCGCTCATCCGTTCGGGCCCAGCTTGGATGATGGTCGTCTTCGGATTGATCGTTGGTTTAGGCGTGGGCAGCGGCATAGGCTCCGCAGCTAATTCAAGGGTCGGGCCGAACGAGCACGCACTCGCATCGGCTGAAATCGCGGCGGCCATGGAAGATGAGCTCGAAACCGGTGAGGTCGTCGGTCAGTACGCAGCGGTCTCGATTGATGCACTTCCGATTCACCGATCCGACAGCGACCCGCATGCGGGCGATTCACTGACGATCGTGACCCGAGGCGAGATCGGACTCGGCGAGAGTCTCGGTTCTTCACTTAACAGGCAGGGAATTTCGCCCGGTATGGTTCATTTGATCGCCACCGAGATGCGCAAGGTCTTCGACTTCCGCCGCTCGCGCCCCGGTGATCGATATCGACTCGGACAAGACGCAGACGGTCGTGTGCTCGACTTCAGGTACGCGCAAAGCCCGGAGGAAAGCTTCTACCTTGCGTGGCAAGGTACGCGATACGTCGTACTAAAAGAGACCGCGGAGCTGCAGCCTCAGATCGCAAAGATCGCGGGCATCGTGGATTCGTCGTTTTACGGTGCCGTTCGGGCGTTAGGCGAACAGAGTTCGTTGGCGACCGAGTTCGCACGGATCTTTGCATGGGACATCGACTTCAGTCGCAACGTCCATCCCGGTGACGAGTTCCAGATTCTCTACGAACGTCTTTATCGGCTCAATGATGACGGTGAGCAAGTCTATGTGCGGCCGGGGCGCGTGTTGGCAGGTCATTATTATGGGAACGTGGGGGAACATACCGTCGTCTACTTCGAAGACGAACAGGGTGGTGGTGCCTACTTTCGCCCCGACGGTTCCTCGGTCGAGCGAGCGTTTCTGGCCGCACCGCTCGAGTTCAGCCGAATCAGCTCGCGCTTTACGCGGGCACGGCGTCACCCGATCTTGAATATCACTCGCGCCCATCCTGGAATCGACTACGCCGCGGCGGTAGGTACGCCGATTTGGGCCGTGGCGGATGGTGTCGTCGAGTATCGAGCCCGTGCAGGCGATTCCGGCAATCTCGTCCGGGTCCGCCACGCGGGCGGCTATACCTCGCACTATGCTCATCTTTCGAAATTCAGCCAGGGACTCAAGGTCGGGGATAGGGTGGAACAAAAACAGGTCATTGGTTTCGTGGGAAGCACAGGCCTCTCGACGGGTCCACATGTCTGTTACCGCGTCAAAAAAGACGGAAGGTATGTCGACCCGCTGAGAATTTCGAGCCCGGCTGGTGAACCTGTCGAGCGCGATGAGTTCGTTGCCTTTCAACATGTACGAGATCGGCTCCTCGCCGATCTCGGGTCAGGTCGGCTCAGCGTGACGGACGATGCGCTTTAGCGCCGATCACATTCATCCATAGATTCGAAATCGCAAGCGCCCGCTTCGAGGGAGGGTCCATTGAGCCCGACTGGTCGAATGAATCCATTGGTTCGATGAGCGACACAGAATTTCGACCGGCGCTCTCTCTTACGCGCGCGCTCGAGGGCGAAGCGGTTCGGGTCGGCACTCAGAACCCCGCCAAGCTCGCTGCCGTTCGCGATGCTCTTCGACTCTTCGTTAGCGACGGTGCCAAACCGACGCTCGTTCCTGTCGATGTTGCGAGCGGCGTCGCCGAACAACCGATCGGTTGGGACGAGATCGTGCGCGGTGCTCGCAATCGTGCACGTGCCGCATTCGAGTCGGGTGATTGCGTTCTCGCAGTCGGAATCGAAGATGGCCTGGTCCGGTTGACGGACGGACCATCGAATCGGACGGAGGCGGGCGCTTTGGGTCCGGACGTCGACGCTGTCTACAATGTCGGTTGTGCCTGGTGGACCGACGGTGAACGCGAGGGCCATGGATTCTCGGCGGGTTTTGCCTACCCGCCAGGATGCCTCGGGCGGGCGTGGCGTGACCGGGCGCCGATCGGGGTCCTTTTCGATCGGCTCTGGCAGGGGCATCGCGGCAAGCATTCCGAACCGGCAAAGGTCGCCGCATCAGGCCGTCTCGGCGGGAATATCGGGATCTTGACCCAGGGCCGCCTCGACCGCAGCGGCTACGGCGCCCAGGCCGTGATCTGCGGGCTGGTTCGCTTTATGCACACAGATCTCTACGATTGACCCCGCGCGCGCTCGAGTCCAGCAAGGAGACCCTCCAGAATGAATGCCAAGGATCAGCCGGTCGAGGGCATGAGCGATCTGCTCGCGTATTTCAAGGCTTCCGAAACGCCGCGTGAGGATTGGCGAGTCGGAACCGAACACGAAAAGGTCGGTGTCTACGCGGATACCGGCGATCGTGTGCCCTATGAAGGGCCCTACGGAATTGGTGCGCTTCTCGAGAAGATTGCGGACGCGGACGGTTGGGAAAGGGTCCAAGAAAGCGGGAATACGATCGCCCTGCTCAAGGACGCAGCCAGCGTCACGCTCGAACCCGGCGGCCAGATCGAGCTTTCGGGGGCACCGCTTCGGACTTCGAGGGAAACTTGCCGAGAGTTCAACGCTCATGTCGATCTCGTGATGGAAGCCTCGGACGAGTTCGGAATTGCATGGCTCGGACTTGGAATCGACCCCTTCCATGAGGTCGCCGACATCCCGACGATGCCCAAGGCACGTTACGACATCATGCGATCCTATTTGCCGACGCGCGGAGGACTCGCTCTCGACATGATGCACGCGACGGCGACGGTGCAAGCCAATTTCGACTACGCAAACGAGACCGACATGATCTCGAAGATGCGCACCGCGTTGCTTGCGACACCCATCATTTCGGCGCTCTTCGCCAACTCGAGCATTTCGGGCGGTAAGGAGAATGGTTTTGCTTCGAAGCGGTTGGCGATCTGGCGCGATACTGATCCCGACCGCTGCGGATTGATTCCCTTCGTCTTTGACCCTGATTTCGGATACGAGCGTTATGCGGAGTGGGCGCTCGACATTCCGATGTTTTTCGTCGTGCGCGGAGGCCAGTACCAGGCGGGCGATGGCGTGACGTTTCGTCAATTCATGAACGCCGGCTGGCGTGGTCTGCGCCCGACGGCCGGAGATTGGGACACGCATTTGACGACGCTCTTTCCCGATGTCCGACTCAAGCGGATCATCGAGGTGCGCGGGGCGGATACGGTGCCCAGGGATTTCATCTGCGCTCTTCCGGCGGTTTGGAAGGGATTCCTGTACGACGACGGTGCACGCGAGGCCGTTTGGGAGCTTCTCGCAGAAACCAGTTTCGAGGAGTTGGATCGGAGTCAGCTCGACGTTGCGAAACTCGGGCTGAAAGCGGATCTTGGGAGCCGCAAGGTGTTGGACCTCGCGCGGGAACTGGTAAACCTTTCGGCGGAGGGTTTGCGGCGAATCGCCGCGGCAGGCGAGAGCGACCAGGACGAGGTTATCTTTCTCGATCCGCTGTTTGCACAGATCGAGAAGGGCTTGAGCCCTGGTCAGGAGATCGCCGAGAGCTGGCACGGTGAATGGGGTCGCAATCGCCATCGCTTGATCGAAGCGACGAGATACTGATGGTCTCGCAGCGCTTTGAGGCTAAGAATCTAGACTTGATCTGTCCCGAGTTTGCAACGAGCCCGTAGCGAGAGAGTTCATGAGCCAATCCGAACGACCCCGTATTCTGATCGTTGACGACGAGGAAGCCATCCTCGAGACGATGAACTTTACGTTCATGGATCACTATGACGTGCTGACCACTTCCGATCCGAAAACGGCCATTTCGATTCTTGAAGAGAACCAGCCGGTTTCGGTCGTGATCACGGATCAACGCATGCCCGGCATGACCGGGGTCGAGCTGTTGAAAGAAGTCTACAAGCGATTCCCGGAAACGGTGCGGATCATCCTAACGGGTTTTGCCGATTCGGAAGCGACGATCAACGCGATCAATGACGGCCATATCTACGGATATGTCAACAAGCCTTGGGAACCCGATGAGCTGAAGACGATCGTTCGAAGAGCAAGCGAACTTCATGCGCTGACGATCGAGAATCGACGACTCCTGGATGACCTTCGTCACGCGAATCTCTTTCTCGCTGCTGTGATGGATCGACTACGTATGGGCGCAATCGCAATTGACAGTGAAGGCATTGTTCGCGCCGTCAACCAACCAGCGGTGGCGTTCATCGGACTCGAAGGGGATATTCTCGGGCGTTCGATCGGCGAAGTCATGTCGCGCCAGGATCTTGCGGAACTCGCGGCGAGCGTGCGAAAACTTGCCGAGGAATCGGGCGGTAGCTTCGAGGAGGTAGACCTGCGCGTCGGCGGAGGGCACCGTATCCGGATTTCGAACCAGGCGCTCGCTGGCGAGAACGGCGAAACAATCGGCCGCGTGATCCTATTCAAGGAGATTTCACACGAACCGCTGACTGGCGACTTCGAGGAGATCGTGGGTCGGGTTTCGGGGACCAAGGGTGGTGTGCGAGAGGTTCTCGAGAACGCGGTCATAGCGCTCGCCGAGTTGGAAAAAACGGTATCTGCCGCGAGAATCGACTCCGCGAACATGTCGGAACTCGTCGAGCGGGTTTCGCGAACGCGCACCGCGATCGGAAATTGGCTCGACGTCGACGACGCGCTGGTCGACGACGAGTTTCCCGATGCCCAGCTCCTGCGTGATCGCTTGAATGTGGCATCGCAACGCTGGCCGCGCTCAGAACCGCCGCCGGAGCGGGTTGTCGAGCTCATGCGAGCGGTCGAGGAGTATTACGAGACCGGCGAAAACGCCCGCGATCGGATTCTCTAGTTGGCAGCGCCTCATACGACCACAAATGTGACGACCACGGAGGCTGGCTCGACGCTGCCGCGTCTCGAGCTGCGGATCGAGCGACTTCAGCTCACCTTTCGCTTTACCCTCGCCTTTCATGCTCGAGAAGTCCGCTTTGAAATTGCGAAGGACGGCGGAGGTTTCGTACGAATTTTTCCTGAGACTTTTTCTTTCAATTCCTCACGACACGATCCCACGGAACTCTTCATTCAGCTCGAGGATCTACTGACGAAATCTCGGATTCTGGGTTCGCGGGCGAGTGCTCGAGACGCTCGGAATCTGATGACACGCTTGCTCTCCACGGCGCCTAGATATCTCGACGGACTTTGTAGCCATCTGGAATCTGCGAATCGACTGCGCCCGGACGCGCGATTGCGATTCCATCAGGATGTGGCCCTGTTGTCTCAGATTCTGCTTCGCTTCTCGGAGACGCATGACCTCGGAGACAGTCGGCAGGTTCGCGTCGCCACGCATTCGCTGCATCGCCGAATCTACGCATCCCTGCGCGTTCTGACGAGCGACCGTGTGGATGCCGATTATCTTGCGGCCTACGTAAGCGGGGACGTCCAACTGATCGACCCGAGCGATGATTCCAGCGAGAGCGGCTTTTTTCAGGTCCTCGAGACGGGGGAAGGAGAAGCCGTCGACCGCATGATCCTGCGGATGGCAGAGCGTGCGTTCTATCTCTGGCTCGAGGGCGTATGTCTCGACGAAGACAATCAGGCCTTCGAAAAGGAGGACTCGCCCTTCTCCGACCGGGAAACGGAGGTGCTGGCTGCGATCGCCGTTTCGGGCACAAATCAAATAGAGCGAAGCAGTGATCTGGTCCCCTTCTTGCGGCGGTCCGATCGAAATTGTCAGCGAATTTTGGGGAAGCTGGAACGCTGGTTTCTCCGTATCTACGACATCGAGCACTCCTCGGCGATCATCCATCATGCGGCCACCCTCGCCTCCGGTGAAAACCTCTCGGACCGAGCACTGACCTGGCATACGCCACGGATCCTCACCGGGCTCCTCGGCCTGTTGGTCGCGCCGTTTGTCGCGGCAGCCTTCGGATACGAGCGTGCGCCGGAGTTCTTCGATGTGTTGTGCTCCGTCGAAGTTCTCGTCATCAATGCGGCGGCGATGTGGTTCCTCCTCTATCGATTCTGCTGGAAACGCGACCTCTCGTTCTTTCACGCCTCCGTGCCACGAATCGGAGCGGGCATCATCGTCGGCTATCTGCC